>NZ_CP009687.1:2700847-3000941 GCF_001042715.1 Clostridium aceticum
AATACCGCTACCATCAGGAGAAAAATAAAATCTGAAAAACTTGTTATTGAAGAAACGATTGTCGGGCGGCAGTCCATGACCGACATTGCAATCGTATATATAAGTGAGCTTACAAATAAAACAATAGTAGATGAAGTAAAGAAAAGACTTGATCGTATTGATATCGATGGAATCATAACAACAACATATGTTGAAGAAAATATTATCGATAATCATTACTCCGTATTTCCCCAAGTGTTAACAACCGAAAGACCAGATAAATTTTGCTCTAATGTGTTACAGGGAAGAGTGGGCTTAATCATTGATGGACTACCTGCGGTCTATATCATACCCGCTACATTTGTCCAGTTTCTTCAGGCACCAGAGGATTATGCCCAGAATTATTTGATCAGTTCCATTATAAGATTGCTTCGCTATGTTCTTGTATTGGTGACACTGGTATTACCCTCTTTTTATATCTCAGTTACAACATTTCATCATGAAATGATCCCCACGGAGTTGGCACTTTCCATCGTAGGGTCCAAAGAAGGGGTGCCTTTTCCAACATTTGTTGAAGTAATACTAATGCTCATTGCCTTTGAAATACTGGTAGAAGCAGGATTGAGACTGCCCAAAACAATAGGGCAGGCAGTTTCTATTGTTGGTGCTTTAGTGGTAGGACAGTCAGCGGTAGAAGCAAAGTTAGTCTCCCCGGCAGTTGTTGTTGTAATAGCGATTACAGCTATTGCTACATTTACCATGCCTAATCAAGATTTTTCAAATGCCTTACGGCTATGGAGGTTTATTTTAGTTATCTTTAGCAGTATTATGGGGCTTTTTGGTTTGAGCATGGCCATGCTGCTGCTGTTATTTCACTTAAGTACATTAGAAACCTATGGAATTCCCTATCTTTCACCCTTTTCAGGAACTGACCAAAAACAAGTGCAGGATACTTTATTTAGGCTTCCAGTCCAATTTTTCACGAAACGTCCTATTAATCTAAAAACTACTAACAAAAAAAGGCAGGAATGATGGAGGTTTAGAAATGCAAAGAACTATTATAGCTATTGTTTTCTTAGTCCTTATAGCAGTATTTGCTTCTGGGTGTGATCCATCAATTTATGGCAAAGCCGAGATTGATAAGGTTGAGTTTATAAGGGTAGTTGCCATAGATAGGACACAAGGAGAGCATACTGGCGTAAGGATCACCATTACTTCAAAAAAAGCTGAAACAGGAACACGTGAAGCTGGAGGTGGTGAACCAGAAGTGGCTAATACCATGAGTGTCGAAGGTGAGACAGTATTTGAGGCAATCAGAAAGTTTTCCACATTTACGGATAAAAATTTATTCTTTGGTCATGTTGAATTCATTTTGATAGGTGAAGATGCCGCAAAGGAAGATGTCCTAAAATATCTTGATTTTTTTGTTCGCGACCATGAGTTAAGACTTAATGCAAAAGTTATTGTTGTCAGGGATGGAACTGCAAAGGAAGTAATTGATACAGGAAACACAAGTGAGCATTTTATATCCGAAAGACTAAACATTCTAATGGATGCCATAGGAGCAAACTCACTTTCTGCTGAAGTGGAACTGGTAAAGCTGTTACAAATGTTTGATAATGAATTTGCATCTGCTTATTTACCAAGTATCAGACTGAGCAACTTGATTGATAGAGAAAAAGGTGAAGAAGAAAAAAAAGATCTTCTTTTGGATCGATTTGCTGTATTTCAAGGGGGGAGACTCTTAGGTTATTTAAGTGAAGAACAATCAAGAGGTCTTAATTGGATTATTAACAAAATACAAACTGGTATTATTGTGGTAACAGATAAGCGGGGCGGCAAGGTATCTCTTGAAATCATAGACAGCCGTTCAAAAATTATTCCATCCTTTAATAAGGATATGCCGGAAGTTTTAATAAAAATCGGTCTGTCCAGCAATGTAGGGGAGATACAATCTTCCGAGGATGTTTTTAATATAGATACGATTAGTTATCTGCAACATCAACAAGAAAACATTGTGAAATCAGAGATAGAAAATGTTTTAATGTATGGACAAAAAAATAATGTAGATATATTTGGTCTTTCAACTGCTATTTACCACAGGTATCCAATAAAATGGAAGAGTGTCCAAGGAGAGTGGCAAGAGATTTTTCCAAAGCTTAAAATCAATATTGTAGTAGAATCCAAAATAAACAGAACCTATAATATAAGGACACCTATTACCAGAAAAAGTGGTGATAAGTAGTGATGATTCTTTTAAGTATTATCGTTATTGGACTTAGCATATTTGAAGTAAAGGGCATGTGGCGTAAAAAACAAAAAAAAGAAATGATCGTCTATATGGTACTAGTATTTATCACGATCACATTCGGGTGGTTTTATATATCCAATCCATATGCTCCAAGCTTTTCGGTAATGGTATTGAAATTATTAGGATTTGAAGTATAAAAGGAGAGGTTATATGCTGGCAGGCAGAGAACAGATATCCATTAGACAGGCAATGTTCCTTTTTTTAACAATCACATTTTCACCAGCAATTAGGTTGATTGCTACTTATACCTCACAAGTAGCAAAAGAAGCTTCCTGGCTCTCACCGTTGGTTTCTCTGATGATATTTATACCGGTTGTCTTAATGATGCAATCGGTATATAAAAATTATAAGGATATTTCCTATATGGAAGTGATGAATCATATTTTAGGGAGGATTATGGGTAAAATTGTACTAGTGATATATATGTTGTGGACAACAGCTATTATAGCACTATATACAAGGTATTATAGTGAACGGATTGTATCATCAATATTTCCCAATGTGAATATGAGTATTTTTATTATTGTAATGATTTTGCTGGTGGCCCTTGTACTGCGTACTGGTATCACCGTGATTGCTAGGATGAATGAGATTATTTTGCCAATAATTGTTTTTATATTTTTTGCCTTGATACTTTTTACTTTTCCAAGTATTGATGTAAAAAACTTAATGCCTGTAAGCTCTGATAGCATATGGCCCATAGCTAAGGCCAGTATGTCTATCAATGCTATTTTGTCCTATTTTTTTATAGTATTTTTTATTAGTGATAAGATCAGTAGTAAAGAAAACATAAAGAAAGTGGGAATACAAACGATTATTTTTCTTACAATAACAAACACTATTCTCATAGTTTCCACAGTAGGATCATTAGGCTACTCCATTACGCAACGTATACCACTACCGTTTTTAATTGTGGTGAAGCAAATATCATTATTTGATATATTACAAAAGCTTGAGCCAGTTGTGGTAGTCATGTGGATATCTTCGGATTTTGTGATTATTGTTGTTTTCACATATATTGTATTGCAAATGATAAAGTCCTTGTTTAACCTTTCGGATACCAAGCCCCTTATCAATATTTTTCTTATTTTTATATATATTTTTTCTTTATATATATGTAATAGCAGATTTGAGCTGGAACAATTTTCAGCAAAGGTTTTTACACCTGTTAATGTAGTGCTTTTCATCATTTTGCCATTTTTAATTTTTGCAGTAGGAAAAATACGCAAGAAAGTATAAGATGCCAAACAAGACCTCGTGGGGAGGCCTTGTTTAGCATCCAGATACTTACTCTTTTTTTCTCTTTTGATTTTGGTTCTAAAGATGCTTTATCGACACTTTTTAAAAGACTTCTATTCTTCCTATTCTATAAATTTGCGTTTTTAAAGCTAAAATCCCTGTTCTGTTCTATCGATGATCTCGTCTTGAAGTACCTTACTTAAATTATGGAAGTGATCACTATATCCAGCAACCCTTACAATAAGATCTTTATATTCCTTTGGATTGTTTTGTGCTTTTATTAAGGTTTGTCTATCTATTACATTAAATTGAATATGGTGACCATCCATACTAAAATACGACCTAATGAGTGACGCCATATTTTCTATTCCTTCATCCCCTGCAACGACAGATGGCGTGAATTTCTGATTTAAAAGGGTTCCGCCTGTTCTTAAATGATCCATCTTTGTTGCTGATTTTATCACTGCTGTAGGACCATATTGATCTGCTGCTTTTTCAGGAGAAATCCCTTCAGAAAGGGGTTTTCCTCGAAGTCTTCCGTTTGGACTAGCTTCCATTACTTCACCAAAATAAACATGGCATGTTGTAGGAAGCATATCTATTCTATATTTCCCACCCTTCATATTGTCTCTGCCAGTTACTTCATGATAAAAAGCATTAAATACATCCAACATGATGCCATCAGCATAATCATCGTCGTTTCCGTACTTAGGGGTTTTATTTAATACAATGTTATGAATAGCTGCATGTCCTTGGAAATTATCATTCATAGCTTTTATAAGTTCCTCCATAGTAAACCTTTTCTTATCAAAGACATTATATTTTATAGAGGATAAACTATCAGTTATGGTAGCTATTCCAACCCCTTGAATATAGTTTGTATTGTATCTTGCCCCTCCAGCATGATAATCCATTCCCTTGAGGATACAATCATCGGTGATGACGGATAAAAAGGGAGCCGGCATGTGTTTTGCATATATATTTTCAATAATATTGTTTCCTTGTACTTTTATATCAATAAAATATTTTAATTGCTTTTTGAATGCTTCAAATAGTACTTCATAGGTAGTAAACTCCGCCGCTTCTCCAGTAGTAAGTCCCAGTTGTTTTCCAGATAGCCTATCAAAGCCATTATATAGTGTTAGCTCCAGTATTTTGGGAATATTGAGATACCCGGTTAATATATAGGCTTCTTTTCCAAAGGCTCCGGTTTCAACGCAGCCACTAGCACCTCCTTGTCTTGCATCTTCGATGGTTTTTCCTGCCCCAAGAAGTTCCTGAATGATTGCATCAGTATTATAAAATGCAGGCTGCCCCCATCCTTTTCTTGAAACTTCGCAAGCTTTTTTCAAAAAATGCTGAGGTGTTTTTTTGCTGATTTGAACATTTGAACTTGGCTGCAAAATTTTCAGTTCATCCATCACCTCTAAAATTAAGTAGCTTATATCATTCACACCATCTGCTCCATCTTCCGTCACACCACCAGTATTTATATTAGCAAAATCAGTATAAGTGCCACTTTCCTTTAGGGTTATTCCAACTTTAGGAGGAGCCGGCTGATTGTTGAATTTAATCCAAAAACATTCCAAAAGCTCCTTTGCTTTTTCTTCATTTAGATTTCCTTCTTCAACTTCTTTTTTATAGAAGGGATAAAGATGCTGGTCAAGCCTTCCTGGGCTATAGGCATCCCATGTATTCATCTCCGTGGTAACCCCTACGTGAACAAACCAATACATTTGAAGTGCCTGATAAAAAGTCCTAGGAGCACTGGCTGGAACAGTATCACAATTTTCAGCTATGAGTAAAAGCTCTTTTTGTCTTTTTTCATCCTTTTCAATTTCTGAAAGCTTTCTTGCATATTCAGCATATCTTCTTCCATAAATCATTATCGCATCACAACATATAGCCATAGCCTCAAGCTGGACTTTTTTATCAAATGCCCTTGTATCACTGTGGAAATCTAGTTTTTCTAATGCTCTTTTTATGTCTTCTTTAAAACCTAAAAATCCTTTTTTATAGATTTTTCCATCAGCAACCGTATGTCCAGGACCTCGTTGTTCCATAAACTCTGTAAAAATACCATTTTCATAACAATCTCTCCACTCAGGTGTCATATGATCAAAAATCTTTTTCCTAATAGACCTTTTTTCCCAATAGGGAATTATTTTGTTAGCCTGAATCTCCTTAACTTCATCGCTTACCTTAAAGGATATTTTTTCCCTAGCATCCATTATTTTAAAGTCTTCTAGCCTATGACAACAAATTTCTGGATAAGTAGGCGCACCTTGAGGATTTTCCCCTTTTTCTCCAACGATTAATTCATCTTCATTAATACATAAAGTTCTATTTTCCATAAAGTGTTTAAAAGCAAGGGCTCTAAGTATGGGTATTTCAACACTTCCCTCATATTTTTCGTAAGCTTCACTGATCAACACAGCTCTTTCAATAGAAATATGTGGCTGGGTACTTAAACTGTTTTTTCTAAGTCTTCTTATTCTTTCATTCATACCTCTTTCCATAAAGCTATCCCCCTATCTTAACTTTGAAGTTATTTTTCTCAAATAATGTTTTTATTTCCTGAAGCCTTTCATCACTAGGCTTTTTCATTAAAGCATATTCATATTTCATATTTAGCCTTTTATATTTGTCACTGCCAATTTCATGATATGGCAATAAATTTATATGTACTATATTAAGATTTTTAATAAACTTTACTATGGCGTTTATATTTTCATTGTCTGTATTTATACCTTCTATTAATGGGAGTCTTAAATAAATCTTTGCACCTTTTTTAGAAAGTTCTTTTAAATTGTCAAGAATCACCTCATTAGGCACTCCTGTGTATTTTTTATGTTCTTGTGAATTCATTAACTTTAAATCATATAAAAATATATCTACATCCTCTAATAGTTTTTCAAAGTGCTGAAAACTTACTTGTCCACATGTATCAATGGCAACAGAAATTCCTTTGGTCTTACACTTTCTTGCAATTTCATGGAGAAAATCTATTTGGTGCATAGCTTCCCCCCCTGAAAATGTTACACCGCCCCCTGACTGTTCATAAAAAATTTTGTCCTTTTCAATTTCCTTCATAAGTTCACTAGTTGTATATTCTTGTCCCACTATTTCACGTGCATTATTTATACAAAATTCTGTACAGTTTTCACAAAAATTGCACTTTTCAGAGTCCACATCAATATTTTCTGTTTTTATATGGATAGCACCAATACTACACTTCCTTTGACAGCCTCCGCATAAATTGCATTTTTCTTTATTATACATCATCTGCTTATGATAGGATTGATTTTCTGGATTGTGACACCATATGCATTTTAAAGGACAACCCTTTAAAAATACGGTTGTTCTTATACCTGGACCATCGTGAAGAGAATATTTTTGTATATTTGTAATTAAAGCCTTATTCACCGCCATCCCCCCTTAGTGTATTAAACTTAACTTTAGAAACATGCATCTATAATATAGGTAAACAACATCAGGACTTAATTTTGATATACTAAGGGCTACATTTGCAACCCACGGTTTTGGGGCGAAACCGTAGACCGTGTATATTAAAATTTAACTTTAGAAGCGCACATCTATATAGATAACCAGCTACAAAGCTTAACAAAATGCAGACTGGATGCATTTGCAAGAAATGACTACAATGTTCAATTCATGTAAGTGGAAAATCCGTAAAGAAATTTGCATGTTTGAGCGGTAGCGAGTTTGCAAATTTTAGGATTTTTCACTGGAGTGAATTGCTAACATTGTTCATTTCTGAAACCGCAGGAAGGCGTATTTTGTTAAGGTATAAAATTGGTTATCTATAATAACTATCCTTACCATGTTATTTATACGGTTATCCTTATATTATATCCTACATCCTACTCCTATCCAATCAACACTTGCTTTTTACAGGTTTGTTATGATTTATCATCTCTAAGCATCTTCATATCAATTTCTTCATGATCTAAAAACATGTTAAACATCTGTTGATATCTTAGCAGATGCTATTATTGCACATAAAAATAGGGAGTTTCCTCCCTATTTTTCAACTATAGCAAATTCTATAAATATTTCCTTATCCGTATTTTTGTTTTATCTTTCTTTTATTTCTAATTCATAAGCATGAACCTAAACTATAATTTGTCATCATTATTCCAAGATCCTTTGCTACCCTCAGGATGACAATTGGAGAGGATTTTAGAAATAATTGTGTTAAGTTAATGCCTATGATTTCTAATTAGCATTACTTACATTACAAGCCTTATTCACCTTTTTAGTTTAATAAAATCCTCATAAATTCCTCTCCTGTTATGGTTTCTCTTTCAATAAGGTAGCGAGATAGTTCATGGAGCTTATCTATATTTTCCTTTAATATATTGATGGCCTTTTCATGAGCTTTTTTAATGATATCAAGCACTTCTTCATCAACTTTAGATGCAGTTTCTGGTGAACAGGTCAAAGATGCATCTCCTCCAAGGTACTGATTAGAAACAGTTTCTAATCCCATCATGTCAAAGTTTTTGCTCATTCCCAATCGTGTCACCATCATCCTTGCTATTTTCGTAGCCTGTTCAATATCATTTGAAGCACCTGAGGTATAGGTACCAAAAACTAATTCCTCTGCAGCACGGCCACCAGTATAAGTTGCAATTTTATTCAAGGCTTCTTCTTTCGTCATCAGTACATTTTCCTCCTGTGCCACCTGCATCGTGTAACCAAGAGCTCCAGAGGTTCGGGGGACGATGGTAATTTTGTGGACAGGAGCGGATTCCATCTGCTTTGCAGCAACAATGGCATGGCCAATTTCGTGATAGGCAATAATCTGCTTTTCTTTTGGTGAAATAACAGCTCCTTTTCGCTGATACCCTGCAATGACAACTTCTACTGCTTCTTCTAAATCATTTTGTACTACATAATTGCGGCCACATTTTACTGCCCTTAGGGCACCTTCATTAATAATGTTAGCAAGTTCTGCTCCTGATGCCCCTGAGGTTGCTCTAGCTATTGCGTTGAAGTCAATCTGGCTATCTACTTTTATTTTCTTAGCATGAACTTTGAGTATAGCTTCTCTACCTGAAAGGTCTGGCAGCTCCACCGGCACACGGCGGTCGAATCTTCCTGGACGAAGTAATGCCTTGTCAAGAGATTCAGGTCTGTTGGTTGCCGCAAGAATAACAACCCCCTGTTCTCCGCTAAAACCATCCATCTCTGTTAATAGCTGGTTTAATGTTTGCTCTCGCTCATCATTTCCTCCTAAGCCTCCATTGTCCCGTTTTTTACCTATTGTGTCGATCTCATCGATAAAGATAATACATGGCGCCTTAGCTTGTGCCTGTTTAAATAGATCCCTTACTCTTGCAGCTCCCATACCTACAAACATCTCAACAAACTCTGAACCAGAAATTGAAAAGAAGGGTACTTTTGCCTCTCCCGCTACAGCCTTTGCAAGAAGAGTTTTTCCTGTACCAGGTGGTCCCACCAGCAAAGCTCCCTTAGGCATAATGGCACCTATTTCTTTATATTTTATTGGATTATTAAGAAAATCTACAATTTCCGTTAAAGCCTCCTTAGCTTCGTTTTGTCCTGCAACATCAGAAAAAGTTTTTCCTGTTTCTTTTTCAACATAAACCTTGGCATTACTCTTACCAAAACCCATCATCCCTCCCCCCATATTTTTATTGATAGATTTTGTTAGCATTTGACCAAGAGCGATAAAAATCACAATGGGAAAAATCCAGCTTAACATCAAGCTTACTAAAGGTGAATTTTCTTTTGGAATAACTCTAGAAAACCTAACCTCAGCATCATAAAGGCGATTCACTAGTTCTGGATCATCCATACGACCTGTTACGAATATCTTTTCTTCTCCTTCATAATCCAATGCTGTAAAGGCAATTTGATTTTCTTGGATTTCTACAGTTTGTATGGTACCATCTTCAATTTTCCCTAAAAATGTGCCATAGTCTACTTGAGTAATGTTTCTTTGTACTATTAAAGGAAAAACAAAAGCGTTTAATAGCATGACAACCATCATTGCTGTTATATAATAATAAATCATTGGTTTTTTAGGATACTTTTCTTTTTTCATGTCACAACCTCCTTTATGATCATTTTCTTATAGATGTATCATTAGCGTTAACTTAAGCCATAATTTGCCATCCTGAGTGGAGCAAAGCGGAGTCGAAGGATCTTAGTGTTAGTAAAATTCTTCGCTACTCCAAGATCCTTCGCTGCGCTCAGGATGACAGTTCAAGAGAATTTTCGTAATAATTGTATTAAGTTAACGCCTATGATAGATGTATACCCCTAAATTTTAATATGCTAAGGGCTCCACGGTTTTGGGGCGAAACCGTAACTTAAAAACACGCATCTATAATATAAAGCTATTGTATACTTCTAATATGAACTAAATATGAACTATTATTTTAGGCACAAAAAACATGCTGCATTTGATGACTAATCAATACAGCATGTTTAAACTTCTTAGATTCTAGATAGCTATATTTTTAAAAACCTATAGTGGCAGCTCCACTATAAAAACAGCTCCTTGATCAGGTTTACTTTCTACACAAATATTACCACCATATAAATCAAGGATACGCTTTACAAGCGGTAAGCCTAATCCGTTCCCTTCATGAGAATGGGACTTGTCTCCTTGATAAAATTTCTCAAAAACTCGATCCATAGTTTCTTTCTTCATCCCAATACCCTGGTCTATAATTTTGACTTTTATAATCTCATCTATTTGCTTCAATTGAATATTGATGGTACTATTGCTATGGGAAAACTTGATGGCATTGTCTATTAGGTTGATCCAAACTTGTTGAAGTAACTCCTCATCTCCTTGATAGGAAACTTTATCAAGATGGATATCAAATTCAATATTCTTTTTACTCCATTGATACTCAAGCAGCAAAACACTTTTTCTAATTTGTTCATCTAAGGAAAATACTGCTTTTTTCTCTAAAATCTCTTGATTTTCAAGCTTTGAAAGCTTTAGTATATTCGATGAAAGGTTAGACAATCTCGTTGTTTCTTCAACAATAATATTTGTATATTCTTCTCTTTCCATTTCAGATAAATTACCTTTTTGCAAAAGCTTAGCAAAACCTTGAATAGACGCGATAGGCGTTTTGAATTCGTGGGATACATTAGTAATAAAATCTTTTCGGAGATGCTCTATATTTCTTAGTTCTCTGGTCATTTTGTTAAAATGCTGTGTTAACTGCCCAATCTCATCGCAGCTTTTGTTTACAACCTGTATATCGAAATTACCCTTTGCCACTTCTTGAGTAGCAGCGGTTAGTTTTAGTATCGGTTTAACTGCTCTTTTAGCTAATAATGTAACCAGCAAAGCCCCTATAGTAACATACAAAAGTAGCGAAAGCCATATACGAGATGCAACAATCTTAAAAACAGTATTGTGGGGATATAGGCTTATTTGAATATAAGCCTCGTCTACCATCAGTATTGTTACCGGGTCATGAAATCTACCTTCAGTTACAAAAATAGTTTTATTGTTTTCAAGCTTTTTTAATTTTCCCTCAGTTATTTCCATCTCCTCAATATTCTCAATTCTACTGATTTCATACATTGAAGCAGGCATAATATTGAGAATTTCCTCTATCGTTAAATCTGTCTTTTTTTGTAATTCTAGTATAGAAATAGCGATTTCCTTTTGACTTAACTGTATTTCATTTTCAATATTTTTCGTGTAAAGAGTAGATACAACAAAGGACAAAGTAGATGAAGTACAGATAAGAACAATAAAAAATAAAGCCAATTTTAAGGTAACCTTTTTCATGTTTTTGTCTCCGCCTTATATCCTAGTCCCCTAACCGTAACAATTTCAAATTCACTACAATCAACAAACTTTTCCCTTAAGCGCTTAATATGAACATCCACTGTACGCTCATCGGTTTCCGCCTCCATGCCCCATATTTCGTCCATGAGTTGTTGCCTTGTAAATATTTGTTTGGGATAACTAAGAAGTTTGTATAAAAGATAAAATTCTTTTTTCGGTAATACCCTCCTATTTCCTTTTCTATTGACAGTCAATGTATTGTAATCAAATTCTATTTCACCAATGATTAACCTAGATTCATTAACAATGCGAGATCGGCGTAATAAGGCTGCTACTCGTAAAACCATTTCATCCATATCGATAGGCTTTACCATATAATCATCAGTTCCCACAAGAAAACCCTTCTTTTTATCCTCAAGCGTTTCTTTAGCAGTGATCATTAAAATCGGTAGATTATAATTTGATTTTCTAAGGGCATCTGTCAGGGTATATCCATCCATATTAGGCATCATAATATCACTAATGATTAAATCTATATGAGTAGTATCCAATATTCCTAAGGCTTCTAATCCATCTTTGGCATTTAAAACATGATAGCCCTGTTGTTTTAAGATAGCCATCATGAGTTTTTGAAGATTTTTGTCATCCTCCACCACTAGAATATTCACCATTTATCTCACCTCTTTTCTATATCTTACTTTATAAACAGTAACTTCAGTTTGGTTCTTCTTAATCCTACTATATAAAGTTAATATGAACTGAGTATGAACTTTTGGCTGAATTTTTTATTTATAATTTAGCTAATCCTTTAAATAATTCTACAGAGGTTTCTATAATTTCATCTGGGAAGTCATATCCACTGGTATGAATATGAGGATGATTTACGCCATTTCCAACGTAGCAAATAGCACCCTTCGTCTCCTTCAAGTAGTGACCAAAATCTTCAGAAGTCCTAAACCCTACCTCCATTTCAATTAATTCAATGCCTGTTTGCTTGCAAACTTGCCTAATTTTATCAGAACTTTCCCCATGGTTTGATGTTACAGGGAAAACATCATGATAGGAAAAATTTACTTCGAGGTCATATGCTTCTCCCTCTTTTAATGCAAGGTTCTCAAGGTTTTTTTGAAGTTCATCTAATTCCTCTTCAAACTCTGCACGAATCGTCAATAGTAAACTCCCTTTACTAGCAGCTATACCAAAGGCTCTTTCTCCAATATCCACCTGTATAATTGTACATAGTATAATTCCCTTGTTGTTTACTTCGTATGTATACTGTGGAATAGCATTAATCATCTTAGCAATCGCATAGGCAGGATTTGTACCAAGTTCTGGCTGACTAGCATGGGTAGGGATACCTTCCATGTGTATTGCCATTCCTCTAGAAGCAAAATTGACGGTCCCATCTATTACATTGACAGAATTTAAAGGCATTCCACTCATATTGTGATAGGCAAATATCTCCTCGATGTTATGCTCTCTAATAAGAGCTACACACTGGGCAGCTCCATCTCCAGTTTCCTCTGCATGTTGGAAAAGAAAAAAAATGTTTTTATCTATACCATACTGATCAATTTCAAGAGCAAAACCTGCAAGGGAAGCAGCATGTCCATCATGACCGCATTTATGAGAAACACCTGGATTTTGAGATCCATGAGGGATATTCATATTTTCATCCATAGGAACTGCATCAAAATCTGCACGAAAAGCAATATTTTTTTTATCATTACCAGCATGATATATGGCATAAAACCAAAGGCCTCTGTCCACAATTTCTAAGTTTGTATGCTTTTTTAAGAAGTCCATTAGACTTTGTTTTGTCTTCACTTCATGGTTTGAAATTTCAGGAATACGGTGTAGTTCATGCCGCAACTGTCTCACTAACACTAAATTTTCTTGTTTCAACTTTTCATCTCTCCTTTATGATTTTTCCGTCCCCAACTAACGAATGCTTTAAGATTCGTACTAGTTTAATAATACACTTAAAATAGTTTCTATCCTACCCCATCAATTATCATGATTTAAAAAAACGCCTTTCATCCTACGATTGAAACCGTAGAATAAAAAGCGGATTTGCTGTAAGATTTAATTTCTATTGACTTCATTGTTGATACATTTATAATAGAGATAAATGTATTATCACAAGAAAGCACACTGTCATCTACTCTAATCATCTAATTATACATATAGCTATATAACTTTTCAACTCAAAAAGATTATAGGTTTCTTTTATTAACCTAAATAACTTATACAAGGAGATTTTATTATGAAACAAATTTATGCTCGTCTGCTGCGTTTACTATGGGGACTTGTCCTATATGCCCTTGGGATTGTCGTTACAATGAATGCCCATATGGGGTATGCTCCATGGGATGCTTTCCATGTTGGATTTGCAAAAACAGTAGGCATAAGTATAGGAACCGTTTCAATTATAGCTGGAATAATTATTGGAATAATAACGGTATTGCTTGGGGAAAAACTCGGGCTAGGTACTATTTTAAACATGGTGCTTATTGGGGTATTTATCGATATCCTTCTTGGATTTCATATCATCCCTATAGCAAATAACTCTATATTTGGAATCATCATGCTTATTACAGGGCTGTTTATAATCGCTTTAGCCTCATACTTTTACATTGGTTCATCATTCGGAGCCGGTCCAAGAGATAGTTTAATGTTTGCACTTACTCGAAAAACGGGATTACCCGTAGGTGTCTGCCGTGGAACAATTGAGCTTTTAGCCGTGTTTGTTGGTTGGAGACTTGGAGGCATGATTGGTATTGGAACAATTCTATCTGCCTTTTTGATAGGATTTTGTGTTCAGACAACCTTTAAGTTGCTTAAGTTTGATGCAACAGAAATCAAACACGAAACATTAGATCAAACATATAAAAACCTTTTTAGTTATAAAAAAGAAGAGTTTCATGAGAAAGAAGCAATTGAAAATTTGAAACCTTAGTAATTTTTTTACCTAAATAGGGTGTTCACTAAGCTGGAGGGTAACCAACTTAGTGAACTGGGGAGTAAAAACTATGAATTTGTTTAAAATAAAAAGCCATGAAGGTTATTTTGCAACCTTCATGGCTTTGTATCTTCTTTATTGTCTTCATGACAATTTATCGTTATTTTTTTAACATCTCTTTAGTAAGAGTATAACCTATACCTAAAAGTTTGTCAATACTTTTATACATATTTATCATAGGCGTTAACCTAACACAGTTATTAGCAAAATTCTCTCGAACTGTCATCCTGAGTGTAGCGAAGGATCTTGGGATAACGAAGGATGACAAATTATGGTTTGAGTTGACCCTTATGAAATATTTATAAAAGTATCAGCTTGATTAAGATCCTTAAAATACTATATGAAAAATCTTCTAGAAACCAAACTACATATTTTTCAACGCATCAATAGTAATAAATTTATAACCTTTTTGGGATAAAGATTCTAATATACCTTCAATAGTTCTCAACCCATTTTCAGTATTATCATACATTGGATGCAGCAAAATAATAGAACCTGGTTTAATATTATTACTCACATAATCTACTTTATCAGAAACAGAAAAATAATAGCTCTCTGGTTCAATATCCCACATAATTGTTTCTATGCCTTGCTTTTTTAAATAATAAGGCAAAATAACAAGTTTTTTTCCATTAGGGGCACGAAAATCTATCTCCCCTTTGTAACCAGTTTCCCGTATTAAATTATTGGTCATTTCAATTTCTTTCTTAATAAAAGAAGGGCTTTTAAAAATCATTCTCTCATGAGAGTAAGTATGATTTCCAATTTGATGTCCTGCTTTTGCTATATCTTTTCCTAAATACATATTGTTTTCTAACTCACTTCCAATAAGGAAAAACGTCGCCTTAGCATCGTATTGATCCAACAAGAGTAGTATTTCTTCTACATTTGATGTTGGTCCATCATCAAATGTCAAAGCAACTACTTTCTCCTGTGTATCTACACGATAAGTTAAACCACCGAACAATTGGTATGTTCTAGAATTCATTAATTTATATCCACCAATTAAAAAAACTAGTATTACTAATATAGCCGATGCACCAATAGCTATTTTTCTTCTTTTATTCATAAAGTAACCTCTCTTACATTCAAAGTTTCAGCAGAACTATATAATCGTGTCAAGTCTAAAAATGTGCTACCACACATTATATATAATATTTGCTTAGTTATCAAGGGTTTACAAATACAGCTCATTTCGTTAATATGCCAATCAAAGCGTCCCTTTGACACTTTGACATTCTTTGGTATTCTTGTATTTTAATTATGTTTTGTTTCAATATCTTTATTGGCTTTTTTAAAACCATTTTCCCTAATGCTAAGTTTATAGCCTAGATTAACAATTAGATTATGCATTATATTGGTTTTAGATATGATCATTCTTTTTAGTATAGATTTAAATGAGTAGAATTCCCTTCTAAACCACATATAGCCTTCATATAGTTCCTCCTTCGTCATGTTTTTAGGTTTATAAACTACGGATGTTTTTCCATTGTAATGCCTCCAATCCTTAGACAACAGCCTTTCCTCTTTTTTTAATTGTTGATATAGAGGTGTTTGAGGCAGAGGTGTTAATATGCTTACAGTGGTACCGTCTATCCCTAAGTTATTACAAGCTTTCAGTGTTGCTTCGAAGGTGTCTTTTCTATCATGATCAAATCCAAAGATAATACCTGCCTGTACTGATATGCCATAAGTATGTATTGCGTTAATTATTTTTTTGTATTTCATTACATCATTGATTCCTTTATTTACCTCCTGAAGATTTTCCTCAGAAAAGGATTCCAGCCCAATAAATAAATACATACACCCTGACTCCTTTGCCAGCTGAAGCAATTCTTCATCTTTACATCGCTCCAAGGTAACCTGTGCAGCCCACTTTTTTTTCAGTTTTTTTAGTTCCTTCATAAGACTCTTTACATAATTTATATCTCCAAAAAAGTTATCATCCCAAAATACAAAATACTTACTTTTAATACTTCTTATATCTTCTATAACATCTTCTACAGGTCGCACTCTAAATTCATCACAGTAAATCTGTTTCAAGTTGCAGTAGCTGCATTTATAAGGACATCCTCTTGTGGCGAAGACTGCTCCCTTCGTGAAATATCTCTTCCCAATTAAGTCCCTTCTGGGGATAGGTAGCTTATTTAGAGATGGAATATTACTGCAAGAATAACGATCTGAGGGAGTACTATGGTAAAAATCATTTAGAAATATTGGCCATGTTTCTTCCGCCTCTCCTATAATAATATAGTCACAATGCTCCTCAGTCTCATCAGGTAGTAATGTCACATGCGGTCCTCCCATTACAATCTTTGAACCCTTTTCCTTAAATATCTTAGCAATTTCATAGCAATGGGTAGCATTTGATGTATTAACTGTTAAGGCTACTAGGCTAAAATCCCTATCATAGGGAATCCTTTGATTATACTCATCTACTAAAGTGATTTCATATTTTGATTCATCGATAAAAGCTGCTAAATATGGCATTGTTATTTGTATAAAGTTATTAAACTGCTTCCTTCTAAAGCGATTAATTTCCCTATTTTCTGGTGTGATTAATAAAATAGTTTTTTTCACCCTACATTCATCTCCCCTAACATAGACTTATCAATATATTTTAACAACATATACCTAGTTATTCTATGTATTCACTTAAAAAAAGGGTCAGATTCCCCTTAATACACCTATTCGATGACCTAACTGAGTCATTGGATAGTATCCTAATGTTAAGATCACACACAATACTAAAAAATTTATAGAATCATCAAGAAAATCAAACCATCGAAGTGTCCAGCCATATTGAAAGCCAATCAAAATAAAAACCATAAAAATATAATTAGGCAACACAGCTAGGCATGTATACTGGTAGAATCTTGATTTTTGATAAAAACCATTCCTATATCCATATAGATAACCTATAACTAACCATATTAATGAATAGCTTATCAGCAAAACCCATTTACTTTCCTCCATAAATTTCCACAGATAATGAATATTATGGAAATTACTTATATGAGAAATTGTAATGAATATCCCGACAATAACAATGCACACATTTACTAGGAGTAAAATAAAGCTGGGGATACTGATGCTATACTGTTCTTGGCTGTATAAAACAGCAACCTCCTGAGTCGGAGGCATTTCATCTATAGTCTGTTCTAATGCCAGTTTCTCATCTATACCACATATCATTAGCTGATAAACCTTGTCCTGAATATGGCTCTCATATTCTAAAAGTATATTATCTGTTTCAGCTATATTCTTCTCCAACAAAGAACTACGAAGACTTTGGAGATACTGAGCTTTCTTATTCATTATGATTACTCACCCTCCAGCATCCCATCAATCATTTTAGAAAAAATGTTCCACTCTTTCTTCTTCTGTTTTAGTATTATTAAGCCTTCTTGCGTTAGTCGATAATATTTTCTTGCTGGACCTTTGTCTTGTTCCTTTAAATAGGATGTTACATAACCCTTTTTCTCTAGTTTATGTAGAGCTGGATACAAAGTCCCTTCTTTTACATCTAGTTGTTCCTCCGAACGCCTAGTCATTTCTTTTGCTATTTGATACCCATACATATCATATTCCTTTAATATGTTTAGGATAATCAGTGAAGTGCTTCCCTTCATTAGTTCACGATCAAAACTCATCTTCAACACCTACCTAGATATTCTATGGTAATTTTATCATAGCTACCAATTTAATTCAACTCAGAATATTGCTTAAAAAATTTAATTCTACCCCTAAAATAAAATACCCCTAAACCTAGGACAGTCATTCCGCTTGGAGAAACAGGCCTTTGAGGTAAAAGTGAAAGTTATTTTAATAAAGTAATTGAAGGTAATTTTCCAAATATAATAGTATTTTTAAAAAGACAATGAAATAATAAAGAGAAGATTTTGTTGCTATACCTATTAAGGAATTTATCACGAAATCAAGAACTTGCACTGGTGAATTTAAGGCATATGTTGTAAAATATATGCATAGGAACTATTAGAAAGTATAGATGTGTACCAGCAAATTTTTATACACTAGAGGTTACATTTACATCCACGGCTTTGGGAGAAAACCATAGACCGTGTATATTAGAACCTTAATTTAGAAACAGCACATCTATAAGTAATATATTAAGGAGGCATTACTGTGGAAAAAAGACGTTTGGGGAAAACAAATCTCAACATTAGTGTTATAGGCTTTGGAGGAATCCCCTTACAAAGACTAGAGGATGAGGAAGCAATCAAGCTTATTGAGTTAGCAGCTGAACGGGGCATTAATTTTATTGACTCCGCCAGGGCCTATGGCAGAAGCGAAGAATTAATAGGTAAAGGAATTAAGGGAAACCGAGAGCATTGGATACTAGCAACAAAAACCATGGCTAGGGACTATGAGTCAATGAAAAAAGAAGTTGAAGTCAGTCTTAATAATTTTCAAGTCAAAACGATAGATCTTTATCAACTTCATAATGTGAAGACTATAGAGGACTATGAGAATGTTATGTCAGAAAATGGTGCATACAAAGCTCTAGTAGAGGCTAAAATGGAAGGTAAAGTAAAGGAGATAGGTATCTCTAGCCATAGCCTTGAAATAATTGAAAAAGTTGTAGAAACCGATGATTTTGCCACTATACAATTTCCCTACAGTGCAGTGGAACGTCAAGCTGAAGCTGTTTTTAAAAGGGCTGCAGAAAGGGATATTGGTGTTATTGTAATGAAGCCCTTATCAGGAGGGGCTTTAAACAATGGGAATTTAGCTCTAAGGTTCATACTAGAAAATAAGAGTGTAAGTGTAGTTATTCCAGGGATAGATAATGCCCAACAAGTTTATGAAAATAGTGAAGTAGGTATTGCCTATAAACCTCTCTCCGATGACGAAAGAAAAACATTAACAGAGATAGCAGATAAGTTAGGACTAACATTTTGTAGAAGATGTGGCTACTGCTTACCCTGTCCTCAAAAAATTGATATTCCAACTCAGTTTTTACTAAGTGGATACTATACCCGCTATGACCTTCAAGACTGGGCCCTTGATAGATATGGCACCTTACCAGCGAAGGCATCAGATTGTCTAGATTGTGGAGCATGTGAGCCAAAGTGTCCCTATGATCTTCCAATTCGAGATATGCTAAGAGAGGTCGTTGGTAATTTGGAGGGAAAAAAATAATTAAGTATTATACGTATACTACTCACGAATATTTATCTAAACTATATCTCTAGAGTTAAAATCCCACCTTTAAACGTTAGCGTAGGTGGGATTTTATAATCAGGTTTGTTGATTTTATCTGTCTTGTGAGGTTGCAAACACCAAGCCTGATGTATAGAAATCAAGTTTAAGGGGTGATACAATCAGTTCAGTAGAAATTAGACTTTTTCATTGATTCTTCACGATTCTTTTTTTAATTCAACACCATTTATCTTTAAATGAGCGTGAAATATTTCCGATGCTGAGGGTAGAGTCTCTGGAGTTTGCCAGGTCTCTGGTTTCCAAATATTTGATTCTTTTAATGGTCTAGAACAATGGACAAAGCATTCTTCTACATCTACTCCTATTCCCAGTAGTGGAATATTACCTTTTAAAGCCATTTTATTTAATATTTCTTTATCCTTAATCAACATTGCACGTCCATTGATGCGCAGTACCTCTTCTAATCCTGGAATAATGAATATCAGACCAACATGTGGATTAGATAAAATATTGAGGTTAGAATCTTGCCGTTTGTTACCAGGGCGATCAGGAATAACTAATTGATGTTTGTTTAAAATTATTACTGATCCTGCTTGATCGCCTCGTGGTGATACATCGCATTTTCCTTCTGCATCAGATGTAGAGAGGAACAATAGCGGTGACATCGATATAAATCTTTTACATTGGTCATCTAAAATTGAAACGCTCTTTTTTATGACCAACTCATGAGGTTCCCCAATTAACTCTCTAAGTTCTTCCTTTGTAGAAACGCTATTGCGAGAAAAATTTATTAGCTCCATAAAATTGCTCTCCTTTAAGTATCTATTCTAAATCGTCTTTTATTATCAGTATTATTATTTTATATTCATAAGCGTTAACTCAACATAATTATTTGCAAATTTCTCTCGAGCTGTCATCCTGAGTGCAGCGAAGGATCTTCGAACAATGAAGATTTTTGCTAATTCTAAGATCTTTCGAATCCGCTTTGCTCCTCTCAGGATGACAAATTATGGTTTCAGTTAACACTAATAATTTTATATTATAAAAATTAGTTTTATAATCCTTTTTGTATCAAGGATTCATATGTAGGTTTCTTATCAACTAGTATAAGTAGCTGACGTTTGCAAATTCACATGATATCTTCCCTTTGGTACGATAAAGGGAGATCCAGAAACTGGATCCTTTATAACGGAGCAATCAAGATCAAAAACTTGTTTAATTAGTGCTTCTGTTATGATTTCAGAGGGAGATCCCTCAGCAATAAGATTTCCCTTATGAAGTGCAAAGATATAATCTGCATAGCGAGCAGATAAATTGATATCATGGAGAACCATGACGATGGTTGTAGCTCGCTTTCTATTTAGGTCTGTCAACAAATCAAGGATTTCAACCTGATAAGTAATATCAAGATATGTCGTAGGCTCATCCAACAGAAGGATATCTGTCTGTTGGGCAAGTGCCATAGCGATCCATACACGTTGCCGCTGGCCTCCGGAGAGTTCCTCCACACAACGATTTGCTAGATCCGTGATTCCCATAATTTCTAAAGCCTCTTCTATAGCCTCATAATCTTTTTTGCCTAATCCCTTAAAAAAAGATTGATAGGGAAATCTTCCTCTTCCCACCAAATCTGCTACAGTTATGCCTTCTGGTACAACTGGAGATTGTGGCAGAAGTCCCAAAACCTTAGCTAATTGTTTTGGTGGAATTTCACTGATTCTCTTTTGGTCAAGGATGATTTCTCCAGAGGTAGGTTGGATCAACCTAGCAAGTGTCTTAAGCAAAGTAGACTTACCACAGGCATTGGCACCAATAATAACACTGATTTTATTGTTTGGAATAACGATATCAATACCGTCAATAATAATTTTTTTATCATACCCAGAATGAATATGATTACCTTTTAATGATTGTGATGTCTTCATGCTGACCCTCCTGTTCGATTCATGCGAATAAGTAATATTATTAGATAAGGTGCCCCTAGAATACCCGTAATCACCCCTACTGGGAATCTGGTTCCAAAGGCAAACTGACCAATAAGATCAGCCCCAAGTACTAAAATGGCTCCCACAAGCCCTGCTGGAAATTCATTTGGGGCTCCACTACCTACAACTCTAGTTGCAATCGGTCCAGCCAGAAAAGCCACAAAGCTGATAGGTCCTGTAACTGCAGTAGCAAAGGCTATTAAAAATACAGCACTGAGAACTAATAAGAATCGTACAAGGTCAGCTCTTACACCAAGGGTAGTGGCGGATTGCTCTCCTAACTCTAAAATTTTAAGATGTCTTCCTAGCAATATGATTACAGATCCAAAAATAACTAAAACAATAAAAAGGCTCGGGATATTGGTCATTTGAATGCCGTTTAAGCTACCGCTAAGCCACCTATATGCGGCAGGCACATCATATTGTGGTGCCTTTAGTAATAGAAAGGATACAACGGCATTAAGCATTGCTTGTATTCCTATTCCGATAAGTATTAACTTCCCTCCTGAAAAGCCCCCTACCTTGGAGAACAAGTAAATCAACACTGCCACCAGAAGTCCTGAAATTACAGAGACTACTGAAACAATAGTTCCACTCATTTTTAATACTAGTATACAAAACATAGCCCCTACGCTGGATCCAGCTGTTACTCCTATGATATCTGGACTGGCTAAGGGGTTTCGTAGTATTGTCTGAAAAGTACTGCCTGCCATCCCAAATCCTATGCCCACTAGAAGACCCGCTAGCATTCTTGGTAATCGTAAGGTGCTAATGGCAAAAGAAGCACCCTGAATCTCTTCTCCCAGAAGCACTCTAATGACAACTTCAAGGGAGTACTTACTATTTCCAAGCAAAAGTAGAGTAACACAGAGGGATAAAGTTATTGTGGCTAGAATTAAAGTCACTACTATCCAACGGATCTGTCTCTTGCGGTATCCCAATCTAATGATATTAAGTTTATCTCCCATCATAAGGCTCGCACCTTCGCTCTCATGGCAATAATAACAAGTATTGGAGCTCCGATAAATGCCGTCACAATCCCTGCTTCTAGTTCACTTGGACTACCAATCAGTCTTCCTAGAACATCTGAAAGCAATAAAAGCACAGCTCCACCAATAGCTGACATAGGTATGATCAATCGCAAATTAGGACCACAGATAAGACGCATCGTATGAGGAACCATAAGACCTACAAAGCCGATGGGTCCTGCCAGTGCTGTAGTTGCACCACAAAGTAGAACCCCTGCCAATGCTCCTACCAGTCTTACAACGCCTGTACGAACCCCTAGACCTGTTGCAATGTCATCTCCCAATGCAAGTGCATCCAATGCAGGAGCCGACAACACACCTAAGACCAATCCAACAATGAGAAATGGAAGTACGGAGGATATACCTTCCCAAGTGGCTCCGCTGATGCTTCCCACTTGCCAGAAGCGAACAGCATTCATAACGTCTGTACGAGGCAGAATAATTGCGCTGACTAACGAAGATAGAGCAGCACTGGTGGCTGCCCCCGCCAAGGCAAGCTTGATTGGCGTCGTTCCTCCCTGTCCCATGGAGCCTATTCCATAAACAAACACTGCTGTAATTGCTGCACCTATCAAAGCAAATAGAATATACTCTTCAGCAGAATTAATGTGAAAAAAAGCAATACCCCCCACGACGAACAACGAGGCACCCGTATTGACACCTAAAATACTGGGATCTGCAATTGGGTTTCTAGTAATAGCCTGCATAAGAGCACCAGATATCCCAAGAGCTGCTCCCGCCATGATGCCGAAAACCGTTCTTGGAATCCTTTCATGGACAACAATTTCATTAATCGTTGTCATTCTAGAATGTATCAAAGTATCCAGTACTTCATTCAGGCTTATAAAACGTGCCCCAAATGCCAAGGAGGCGAAAATACATAATGCTAAACTGAGTAAACTGACAAATAGTAATAGGATTATTCTAGAAGGTTTCATTCTACTTTTTCAGCTGCCTCTCCAATTATGCTTAGATATTCATCGATGGTGGCTGGAATGGACAGAGCACTAGGTGTTCCCGATGCTGCTAAAGGCGTACCATCTTCAATTACTGCTATAGAACCTCTCTTTACTGCTGGAATCATTCCAAGAAGAGGATTTGCCTGTAATGCTTCTATTAGTGCATCACTCCCGTAGGTGATGATAATATCAATGTCTTCAATCAAATCCACATTTTCTGCACTCAGCTCTAAAGCAAAACTATCGGATTCTTTAGCCAATTTTGCAATACTCTCTGGAAGCATCATACCCAAATCTGTAAGATATGCTGCACGAGGATCGTTAGGAAGATATATGTAAAACTTTCCTAGGTCTGATGGATTAAAATAAAAGAAAGCTGCTGTTTTTCCTATGTTTTCTGGATATTCACTAATTTTTTCTGCTATAAGATTCTCCAGTTCACTTATTAACTCTTGGCCTTCTGATTTCATTCCTAGCCCAGCTGCATTCAAAACAATCTGATCTCGCCAGAAGGTCTGCCATGGATGGGTTGTATATGCCACAACAGGTGCAATTTTGCTCAATAGATCATATTCTTCTTGAGTGATACCTGAATAAGCTGCCAAGATAACATCTGGCTGAACATCACTAATGGCTTCGTAGTCCAGTCCATCGGTGTCTCTAAAAAGAATAGGATTATCAATTCCTAATTCTTTAAATTTAGCTAATGTCCAGGGCAAAAGACCACTACCATCTGTTACTCCATAGTTTGCTTCGGAGACCCCTACAGGAACTACACCTAAGGCCAATGGCACATCTTGGTTCCCCCAAGAGATGGCAGCAACTCTTTTTGGTTCAGTTTCAATAACTGTTTCTCCAAATACATGTTGGATGGTGATTGGATATACGGTAGAGGAACCAGGTCCATTGCTGTAAGTGTTAGTTTGATCTGCATCAGATGATATTGCTGGTGAGTTTGCACAACCTGTTAGTACAAGAATAAGTAGGATTGCCATTACAAAGATAGACTGTAGTTTTTTGAATTTCATAATATTCTCTTCCTCTCTTTGTTACATAAAATAATGGATGATATTGCGTTAAGCTAAAATATGTATTGATCAACACTGTAATGATTATCATTATACAGCGATAATTATTATCAGTCAACTTATTTATTTGATCTTCTATTGGATTTCTTTTTATACTCATGTCGAAACCTACAGACAAGTGATAACTAAAAAAGTGAACTCGTTTCAGCAAGCTAAAACGAGTTCACTTTGTCTTCAATATGTTTGTACTTAAAATCCTCTCAGTTTTATTATATCAGTCAATGTACAACCTAAATATGTTACTGAATTTATCTATAGTATTAATTCATCTAAAACTAACTTACATATATATCTGAAAATTCTATTTCTACAGCTTGCATAATCCTATTGTCTGGTAGTTGAAACTTCTCTGGTGTAGGGAGGTCATCCTTCTGTTTAGTGATAGGGAGTATTACAGTAAATGTACTGCCACAACCAACTTTACTTTCTAATTCAATAGTACCATCAAAAGCTGATACCAGTGTCTTTACCAGAGATAATCCTATTCCCGTTCCTTCTGCTTGTCGTGTAAGTGTATTGTCCACCTGACCAAAACGTTCAAATACATGTTCTTGCTTGTCCTGTGGTATTCCCACACCTTCATCCTTAACTGAAATTAAAACCTTACTTCCTTCACAGAATACATGAACGTAGATTGAGTTACCCTTAGGTGTAAATTTAATAGCATTAGATAAAAGATTTAATAATATTCTTTCATATTTTTCCTCATCTATAGCCATTTCTAAATCCTCAATACTGCTAGAAAAGTATATACCGACGCCCTTTTGATTAGCAAAGATCAGCACGGACTCTGTTATAGACCGAGATAAAAATACTATATCTAGGTTCCGCTTATGTAACTTCATATGACCTGCGTTATACCTGGTAATATCAAGAAGATTATTTACAAGCCTGATTTGTCTAAAACAATTAGTTTTAATTCTTTTAAGATGCTTTTTTACCTTTTCAGGTAATAGGTGACTATATAAATCATTTATGGCTTGTAATGCAGCATTGATTACATTTAGTGGTGTCTTAAACTCATGGGACATAATTACTAAAAATTCATCCTTTATCTTCATAGCATCCTCAAGAGCCCTGACTTTTTCACTTTTCATTTTAATAATAATCTCATTAAGTTTTTTAGATTCTTGCAATAGTTTATTTTCTCTTTCTAATGCATCACGTCTAATTTTGATCAGCTTGATTTGAGCGTCAATTTTCGCAATAAGCTCACGAGCTTTAAAGGGTTTAACTAAATAATCATCCGCCCCTTCCTCTAATCCTTCTATTCTGGCTTCTTCTCCTGCTCGTGCTGACAGAAGAATAATAGGTATTTCTCTTGTATGAGGATTTGAGCGAAGCTTACGTAAAAGTTCTATGCCCCCCAACCCTGGCATCATCACATCAGTTAATATTAAGCTGGGAGGATTTAATAACGCAACTTCCAAAGCTGTTAGCCCATCAGATACCACCTCAACATCCCATTTTTGTCCTAGGAGACGGTACAAGTACTCCTGCATATCCTTGTTATCCTCAACAATAAGAATTCGATCGGAAGATAATCCAGTAGCAGCAAGCAGCGTTGATGATATCTTAGAATCT
The DNA here is from genome assembly GCF_001042715.1 of Clostridium aceticum. Classification (NCBI taxonomy): domain Bacteria; kingdom Bacillati; phylum Bacillota; class Clostridia; order Peptostreptococcales; family Natronincolaceae; genus Andreesenella; species Andreesenella acetica. The sequence continues at coordinate 2,727,037 of NZ_CP009687.1, forward strand.
ACTTCTTTAGTAAATACTTTTGGTACCCAACTAGAGATTTCATCTACATAGGAAGCTGCTCCTGTTTCAATGGAAGTTTCTATATGGCTATGGTCTATTTGATCCTGAGGTAAATGGTCTGAACCTTTAGGTATTTTTATAAAAAATTTACTACCACAGTTTACTTCACTTTCCACTCCAATGAATCCTCCATGAAGTTTTACAAGTTCTTTAATTAAAGATAGACCTATACCACTACCTTCATGGGTCCGTGATTTTACATTCTCCACTCGATGAAATCTGTCAAAAAGCTTAGACTGTTCATGTTTAGGGATTCCTATACCTGTATCCTCCACAGTTAACTTCACATAATCCCCTTGCCACCTTATCGCTACAGTAATCTGTCCATCAAAGGTAAATTTAAACGCATTTATTAAGAGATTAAGAATTATTTTCTCCCACATTCCTTGATCAACATATACTGGTTCCGGTAGTGGCGGGCAATCTATAACCAGCTTCATCCCAACCCTTTCAATCATGGATCTAAAAGCACTTGCTAATTCTGCTGTATAAGTAGACAAATCAGTTGCTCTATAAACCGCCTGAACCCGTCCCGCTTCAATACTAGAAAAGTCCAAAAGTGAGTTAACTAGCTTTAACATCCTTAATGCATTACGGTGGATAGTCTCAAGTTCTCCACGGGTCTCCTCCATTAATGGTCCTTGCAGCAGCTCCTCTAGAGGACCTAGAATTAGCGTTAAAGGTGTACGGAACTCATGACTGATGTTACAGAAAAAGTTGGTTTTAGCTCTATCGATTTCAGCAAGGGCTTCAGCACGTTTTCTCTCTTCCTCATATGCATGAGCCTTGGCAATACCAGCTACAATTTGATTTGCTGTGAGTCTATACATTTCCTTGTATTGTTCATCCAGCACTCGTAAAGGATTTACTCCAGCTATCAGAAAACCATAGGGGTTTGTTTTTCCTGCTCCTGTTAGGCTGAGAATTACCGCAGAATTTAGTACAGTCCCCCAGCCTTTATTAGTGAGGGTCCCGAACCGTGATTCTAGATTATCTACAACCAACATATTATCCGATTTATTAGTTTTACTTAAAGGCCAACCTTCTGCTCCAATTTGTAAATCAATACATGGATTTTTTATAGAACCTTCATATTCACTAAGTCCAGTTGTTGCTATCAAATTGGCTTTCCCTCCATCCTCACTCACTAGGTAGAGAAGGGTGAAGGGAATATCAATATGATACTTTGTTAATATCTCCGCAGATGTTAGACATGCTTCTTCTGCAGACGTCATGGCCACATGTGCCCCTAAATCACGTAACAATCGAAGCTGGCGTTCAAACTGAACTTGAGTTGTTGTATCCTGACAAGTTACAAGTATGCCTCTGATGTTCCCAGCATCATCCCGAATTGGACCATAGGAAAAAGTATAATAGGTTTCTTCTAAAAAACCTCTTCGGTTCATAGGCAATAATAAATGTTCATCCCAAGTGGCACCTTGACCGGTTAGGACTGCATCTACTTTCGGTCCTATAATATGCCAAATTTCCTGCCACACCTCAATGGCTGGTTTCCCTAGAGCTTCTGGATGCTTATTGCCCAGTGAAGATATGTAAGCATCGTTATATATGTTTGTTAAATCATCCCCCCACCACAGTGCCATAGGAAATCGATTTTCAAGAAGCATAGCAGTTATACTACATAAGCTTGCGTCCCATTCTTCCATTGTACCTAACGATGTGCTGCTCCAATCAAGCTTTTGTACAAGGGTTTTCATATCATTATCACTTGGCAATATCAATTCATCCATTTAAAGTCCTCCTTATTTTACTATGTCAGTTTGCATAACTTCTACATCGGGGTAGCAATATAGTTATCCACTTAATAGGTCGTATATATTATTTAATGAATTTCTACATAATCCATAATATTCCTTTAATTTGTCCTATTTTTTTACATCTTTCCTTGATCTACAACCAATTCAGCATTAGTTGATATTCTTGCACCGTATCCTATAGAAACTAAAATAAAGAGAATGACACACCTAAAACAGTTTTGCCACCCAGCTGTAAAATTGGGTGGCAAATTAATATATTTTTACTGTAAAGGTCTTCTAAAGGGATTACACAGAAGTCCTCTATTTAAAAAACTACTCCGATACAATATTAACACTTCTTGTTGAAGAATCCCAGGTTGTTTTTACACCGAAGGCGTTGGATATAAAGGAAATGGGTACATAAGTTCTTGAATTTGCTATAATAGGTGGTGCATCTAGCAAGACAACCTCGTCATTAACTAAGGCATTAACTGAATCTATTGTAAGTATTAAATTAACTGTATCTTTACTTATAACAACTTGTCTTTCTAAAGCATGCCATTTAACTTCAGCATCTAAAGCTTCTGCTACAGCAGATATTGGAACCATCGTCCTTGCATTTAAAATCATTGCAGGTGATGGTAGCTGAAGTTTTTGATTATTTACGATAATTTGTATTGCTTCTTCAGTATTAGAAGAGGTAGGTTGACTTGACTCATTCATGTTGCTATTAGCTGACTTTTCATTGTCATAAACCGCCAATACTGTATTTAACTTCCTGCCTGGTCTTGTAATATATCTAGTATTTGCATAAAGTGCAGAAGATGCTCCTCCATCAAGATTGGTAGCCGCAATACATCCAATTTCCTTCATAATACTGGCCAATTCTGTCATTCTAATGCTTGATCCAGTAACCATCAGCACCTTCCCATCGGCTGTGATTCCAATAGCAGACCTTTGAGCAGGATTCTGGTTAATTTTGTCCTCAGTAAATTCACTGTTTGCTGGATCATATACTATTTTCCCATCTAAAATAAGTAAGGGACCTGCCTCTACCATTGTTTCAATATTATCTTTGGCAAATTCTTCTCCATTGTTAATAATAATTTCTCTATTTTTTGTGACAGCGAATGAACCACGATTTATAGTAGCGCCACTGTTAATTTGTTTCCCATTCTTATAAATATATCCCCAAGGAATGATATCTGCTTCATTTTGTGCATATGCATTAAAATAATTTCCGTTAATAGCAGCAACCGGTGTACTTCTGTTTATCATACTAGTAAAATCCTCCCAACCTACTCGACTATCATTTGCATTTATAACGTCAAAACTAAGATTGGGATTGTTAAAATTAACGGTTACAACATGAATATTTTTACCTTGAACCTTCATGCTGCTGTAAGTAACACTCTCTGAACTGGCTACAGAATAGAAGCTAGATAAGTTGAAGAAAAAAAGTAAAGTCATTAAAAAACATGTTTTTTTCATTTTCATTTGAATTCCTCCTGCGATTAGTTTTAATACCTATTCGGCAAGAGTCCTATAATTCCTGCTTATATCTTATAAAATATTCCTTTGTAAGTTCCATTATCTTCTTTTCAATCTACTTTTGCCTTCTTGGGGATGGTCAAAATTCATCTTCCTCCATTGGAACGGGAATAACCCATATCTCCATATAAGCGACATCCGACATACCCTTATAATATTTTTCCGCTAAAAAAGGTCGTGTTGTCAATTTTTGATTTGCCAACCAAGTTCCAAAGAGGTAGTTCATGGCTTTGCCCAGCGCAGAAGTAGTAAGCTCCTCAAAGCTCTCTGCTTCAAAACAGCATACCACATACTCGGATGCCAGTCACCTCACCAACAGGCGCCTGAGATATAGAGACTTGAGCAGAAAGACCAACATAGTTTTCAGTGGTATCCAGTTTCCTGCGGGTGATTTCTAGAACTATGCTGTCAGTAATCAACGGTACATCTTCATCAATCATCACGTAATTTAGCAGTAACTCTGGCTTCAAGATCTGATTAAGACGGAGGGGATTAGCCCGAAATTCTTTTGGCGTTATCCCATACGCAGCTTTATATATTCATTCCCCGGCTTCTTTACCAACCGTTTGAATAAGCGCTGAAAATAAAATTGCGAGAGTGCCGCCATTTCTGCCAGTTCTTCAATCTTAATCTCTTCAGACATATTTCCCTCGATATAATCTATAGTTTTTTGTATTCCTTCCCATGCGTGCATCATAAGCACCTCCTTATCAATAGTATAATACTAGATCTATATCCTACGCTTGACAGCTAATACCTTTTTTATAAAAAACCTTGCAGTAAAATTCATGCAAATCCATACACACCACATAGGTTTTCATGTTGGTTTTGTGTAAAAAGTTATACCCCTTTAAACTGTAAGGGGGTATAACTTCTGGTACTTATCAATCATTGATTAAACCTGCTCTAACCAATAGACTGCGAATAGCCGTTGCTGCCTCAGCATAGGTGAAGGTGTCTTTTGGATTAATGGTTTCACCAGTTCGACCACTAAACACGCCTATACTGACGGTCTTTTTGACAAACTCATAGGCCCAGGCTGCTATCTCTTCTTTATCTTTGTAGTTTTCTATTCTGCTATTATCTATTTCTTTTAATCCTACTATATCCATCGCCTTTGAATACATTACCATGGCTTCTTCTCTACTTATCTTTGCATCTGGTCTAAAGCTTCCATCTGGATATCCCTTTATGATGCCATATTCTGTTGCTGTTTCAATAGCATCTGCTAATTTATTAGTTACTTCTACATCTGTGAATTTGCTAACTTTTGCGACTCCAGTTCTATATATTCCAAGGGCCTTTGTTATATACTTTGCAAATTCTCCCCTTGTTATATACCCTTCGGGGTTAAAGGTTTCGGGGTTCTTTATCACTAATCTTGATGCCATGTCATTTACCGCTGCTTTTGACCAGTGGTTTTCTACTGATGCTACTGTTATTGGGTTCCATACTACTAAGTAACTGGAGTTTGTTAAAGAGTTTAGCTTTGCATACCATTTCCCATTTTCCATGTATACCGTTGTTGGTATATGGGAGAAGGTTCCATCTGCATTATATATTATTCCTGTTGTTATTTTGCTTGGGTCAACATCTTGTGGTATTTCCATCACTCGAGATACGTAACTGGTAAACTGGCTTACTATTGTCTCCTGCACCTCTCCTGCGGTGCTGATGGTCCTAGCCACTATTTGAAACTCTACTGGCTGTGTTATTACTTCCATGCCTTGGTCTCTTCCTCGTTGGACTATTTCGTTGACTTTTATTTCGCTGCTATAGTTTATCCGCACCTCTATTTCTATTTGCTGTAGGGATGTGACGTCCACATTCAACATAGCTGCCACTTTTTCGATAGCTATTTCTTTAGCTGGGATGACGTAATCTACCTTTTCTGTATTTATGACTAGAGTAAACTGATTATCTTCCATTTTTTTCACAATATCTCCGGTCAATATACTACGAATTTGGTTGGCTCCTTGAGCTGCTACTGATATTTCTAACACCTTTGGACCTTGTTTGCCTTCTGCTTGATTTAGGGCGATTATTTCGTCTATTTTTTGGCTTAATACGCTGCTATCGGTCCGCAGTTCTACGATTTTTTCTCCGTCTACTATTGCCTCTACTTCTATCTCTGTGGCTGGCCCTGGTGTAAGTGCTGGTATTGTATTGTCTGCGTTACCGCCGCCTGATGAACCTCCACCACTTGAGGTTTTTGTCCACTTTGCATAAAGGTTGATGTTGGTTGTTGCCATAATTAAAGTTGATCCTTGTGTATAGCTACTTCCTTGTCCGTTGGCTTGTGTATTCCAGCCGGCAAATGTATAACCTGTTTTTACCAGGTTTCCTGTATTACCCCGTACTGTAACAGATGCTCCCTCTTCATATGCATTGCTATCTGTCGGTACACTTCCTCCTGTGTTTCCATTGCCATGGTATGTCACAGTATATCTAGGAACTTGTACCGCTTCCCACTTAGCATATAACGTTACATTTGATATGCCCATTATGACCTGCGAACCCGGTATATAATCTATACCACTTCCATCTACTTGGGTATTCCAACCCACAAATGTATAGCCACTTCGCACTAGGTTTCCTGTATTTTCTAGGACAGTTACACTTGACCCTTCTGCGTATCTGTTGCTGTCTGTTGGTACACTTCCTCCTGTATTTCCATTACCGTAGTAAGTTACAGTGTTTAAGGTAACAAGTACTTCTGCTATTAGTGGAGTGGTGCTATTATTTAACTTGCTTTGGTTTAATGCTATAGTTCCTATGCCCTGAGTATTTAGTGAGCCATAAACTTCTAAAGTTATTTTATTGTTGCTATTACTTACTGAACTTATGTTTAATGTACTAAATATGTTTCCTAAATTTATGTCATCTGCATATACAGAGCCTGTTACTGTGTCATTATATAAGTTTAATATAAAGATTTGATTAAAATTAGTATTTCCCTTAACATTATCTGGATTTGCTGTCATTCTGATGCTGGTTGAGTCAATCCAATTTGCATACAACGTTACATTTTTAGTTCCCATTGTAAAGGTGGCACCTGCCGAATAGTTTGTCCCATGTCCATCAGCTTGGGTATTCCATCCTGTAAAAATATATCCTGTTCTTTCCAGATTTCCAGTGTTTCCTAAAACAGTTATGCTTTCTCCTTCTTCGTATGCCTTGCTGTCTAATGGTACTGACCCATCAGTGCTTCCATTTCCTTCATAGGCTACAGTATATGTTAGATTCTCAGCTCTGGTTACAGTTACTGTATATGTTTTTATAGTAGTTCCATCCTCTGCTGTGACTACTACTGTTATTGTATTTGCTCCTAGGTTAAGACCTATTGCACCTGATGCCCCACCGCTTACCACAGGGGTTCCATTTACTGTAACTGTTGCAGAAGGGTCTGTCACTGTTGGTGTCACTGTTATACTTGTAACTGCATTTGCCACGCTTGCTGTGTAGTCTGTTGTTTCACTTACAAATACTGGGTTAAGTGTTCCACTGCTAAGGCTTAGTCCTGACAGGTTAGCATTATCTGATAAAGCCGCTGCTTCCCTTGTTACTACCAGCGTATATGTCTTCATGCTTGCATCCTGGGCTGTTATCACCACTGTTATCGTATTCGCTCCTACATCAAGGTTTATTGCTCCTGATGCTGCACCACTTACCACCGCAGCTCCGTTTACTGTGACCATTGCTGTTGCATCCACCACTGTTGGCGTCACTGTTATACTTGTAACTGCATTTGCCACGCTTGCTGTGTAGTCTGTTGTTCCACTTGCAAATACTGGTGATAGTGTACCTTCACTTAGTGTAAGATTGCTCAAGTCGGCATTATTTGATGCCCCTCGAGTTACTACTACTGTATAGGACTTTGTGCTTCCATCCTGGGCTGTTACCACCACTGTTATCGTATTTTCTCCTACAGCAAGGTTTATTGCTCCTGATGCTGCACCACTTACCACTTCAGCTCCGTTTACTGTTACCGTTGCAGTAGCATCCGCCACTGTTGGCGTCACTGTTATACTTGTAACTGCATTTGCCACGCTTGTTGTATAGTCTGTTGTTCCACTTGCAAATACTGGTGATAGTGTACCTTCACTTAGTGTAAGATTGCTTAAGTCGGCATTACTTGATGCCCCTCGAGTTACTACTACTGTATAGGGCTTTGTGCTTCCATCCTGGGCTGTTACCACCACTGTTATCGTATTTTCTCCTACAGCAAGGTTTATTGCTCCTGATGCTGCACCACTTACCACGGCAGCTCCGTTTACTGTTACCGTTGCAGTAGCATCCGCTACTGTTGGCGTTACTGTCATACTGCTTACTTCATTTCCTACACTGGCTGTATATTCTGTAGTACCGCTATCAAATACTGGTGATAGTGTACCTTCACTTAGTGTAAGATTGCTCAAGTCGGCATTACTTGATGCCCCTCGAGTTACTACTACTGTATAAGGCTTTGTGCTTCCATCCTGGGCTGTTACCACTACTGTTATCGTATTCGCTCCTACAGCAAGGTTTATTGCTCCTGATGCTGCACCACTTACCACCGCAGCTCCGTTTACTGTTACCGTTGCAGTGGCATCCGCCACTGTTGGCGTCACTGTTATGCTGCTTACTTCATTTCCTACACTGGCTGTATATTCTGTAGTACCGCTATCAAATACAGTGTCTAGGGTTCCACTGCTTAAGCTTAGAGCCGATAAGTCTGCATTGTTTGACAAAGTTGTAAAACTATTTACACTTCCGTAAGATGTTCCCTGTGAGTTGGTTGCATATGCCCTTACATCATAAGTTGTATTGGGAGCCAGCCCTGTAAGGTCTACGCTATATTCTCCTGTCCCTACTGTTGAAGCCGTTACTGCTGTATAGGGTTCTCCACTGCCATTTACTCTATACTCTATTCCCCTCTCAGTTATTGTATCTCCACCATCAAAGGTTACATTGCCGCTTACCGTTGCTGATGTGGATGTTACAGACGATAAACTTCCAGTGGTCACCGTTGGCTCTGTATTAGAAGTAAAATCAATTACAAAGTTATCAAATATTAAATACTGATTTGTTCCTGTACCTGTAATAGTAAAGCTAGTTATATTTTGAAAATTCGCTGAGTTATGAGGAGCGATAATATGCCCATTATTATAAATATTTACCATGTCACCTATAACATGATGCTCTTCTAAATTGCCACCTCCAGGATTAATAGTAATTGTTTCATCAGAAGCATTTAGCCCTTTATAAGTAAATTGAGTAAGGTTGAAAGGACTATTGTCTAAAAGACGCACATTAACAGAGAAGTGTGGCGGTCCCCAACCACCATCGTGGAGCAAAATCATATCTCCAGAAGAATTATTCATACTATCGAACCAATCTTCCGGTGCAACAATTAACACATCACTCACTCTATTGGCTTCAATAACCAAAGTAACACCGTCAATTTCCTGCCTAACTGACGAAGTCTCACTTCCATTTATTGTTCCACTATCAAAATCAAATGTAATAGAATTTGAACTTGCATATGTTTCTATTGGCACAAACATACTGAGCATTACTGAAAACAAAATAACCAATACGATATTTTTCTTGTTACCCATTCGATCTACCCCCTAATTTAGAATAGCATTAGTTGTTTATAAAACTTTTTCATCAAATTTTACTTTCTGACCCATAATTAATTTTTAAAAAAACCAGAATATCTTTTCATACTCTGGTTTAATTAACTTGCATTAAGGTTTTGAGATTGTTATAGTATATGTTTTTGTATCACTGCCTATTTTAGATGAAACTATTATCGGAATAACATTTTGTCCGCTATTTAAATTAACAGATATTCCACTACCACTTGTAGTGCTTTTTCCGTCAACAGTAATAGCTGCATTATCGTCTTCTGCTTTAGGTGTAATAGTAACACTACCTATTGCAGGCATAGCATTCGCTGTATAGACAAATATACTTTTGTGAAATGCAGGATTAAGTTGTACCATTGGAGGTGATATTGTTATGTTATTCAAATACGCACTACTAGCCCTTGTCACATTCACACTATAATTCTGTACAACCCCACCAACTTTTGAAGTTACCTCTACGGTTATAGTGTTGCTTCCCACATTTAAGTTAATTGGCTGTGATGCTGTTCCACTCTGTACAACTGTACCGTTCACCTTTATAGTAGCATTAGGGTCTTCTGCAGTAGGGATTACTGTAATACTTTCGGTAGTATAGCCTACATCAGCAGTATAGGTGGAGTTTGCAGGTGAAAATGCCGGCTTAAGGATGCCGCTGCTTAATCCAAGTTTATTCAAGTAAGCACTTGTCGGCTGTGCCTGATACACTTCAAGCTGACCTATGGAAGCAAGTTGAGGATTGCAGTTAAGTCCTTTTCTAACTACTACTCTCACATATCTGGCACTTACCGGCTCAAATTTCCTGTCAGTTGCTTTAAGCGTATTTCCAATCACAGAATCAACTTTAATCCAATTAAACCTATCTAAACTAACATGAAATTCATAATCCGACATATTATATGGAGGCGAAGACCACCCCATATCACCCATATGTTTCACAACCCACCTATCAATCCAGTAAGGTGTTTGTAAATCAACATCTAATGAATTTGGAACAGTATGGGCAAGCCATCTATTTACAGGATTCAAAGAGCCGTCTACTGCGCGGGCGGGTATATAAGGTTTTATAAAACTACTTGCTTGTGCTGGCTTGTATAATGCCACATTCGTCTGGGCTTCTAACTGATCCTTCATTGCAACACATCCTTTCCTTGAAACCTTAAATTATAGACCGCTTAACTCCTCATAGGATACAGTCCCACAAGAGCCATACAGTATATCATACCTGGAACCGGCTCAGCACCTCTTAAATTAGGTATGCCAAATGTTGTACTTCCATTTCCGCCATACCTTGCCCCTAATAGTGAGTATAGTGCTTGATTTGCATTGATTTGCAAAAGCTGTCCCTCACATGCTATCCAATCTTGTGGCACAAAATTGTAAGGGAATAATTCGATTTGACCTATAAAACAATCCATACTTTAACCCCTTTCTTTATTTTATTAGTGTAAGTTTACACACTATTTCTTATAATAAAAGTCTATGTCAAAGACTGTAGTATATTGATTAGAGAAAACACTACAGTCTAAGAGTTTATAAATATGTACAACTGCTCACATATAAATAAGAAACATAATTATTTTCAGATATTTAGCAGTGTCGTACAGTTAAAGTGATATTACCCATTTCTATAGCTTCTTTAACTGGTTTTTTTAAAAATTTATAGGGACATTCTTTCACCACATTCCTATAGTGATACAACCTTGTAGATTTGGCAGGCAAAAGACCATAGTTCCATTTCCACCGTATTTTAACTTCTTTATTTTATCTAAAAATACGTAGTAAGTACCATTAGACTCTTAAAACATTTTATATACCAACCCTGGATTGTCATTCATTGCATAATAAAATGATATTTTTTCAGCAGTACTCTGTCTCATATCCATTATCTTTTTGGGCAGATTCAAGGAGCATTGCCAATTGGTCAACCTTACGTCTTCAAAGACATTTATTTCTGTAAAAAGACAAAGCTGCCAGTATTCCTGCATAATATCTTGAGGAATTTCAATTGAAACCCTTGGAAAACAAAGAGATTCATCCTTTTTCCAATTCATAGCTGAGTACTTAAATGCTGTTTCCTTGTCTAGTTCAAACACTCTACCTAAAAAACGGTAATAATCCTCCCCAGTCCTGGTTAAACCTATCATCCTGTCCTTATTTTTCTCGGGACTCATAAGGACAGCATCTATTGTTATATTCTGAGGTATCAAAATTCCCCTTTGCTCCATTTGAGGAACAAGGTTCATGGTAATGGCAACCTGAGGCTCTTTTTGTAGTGCATTTTGCATTGTTTCGGTAATAATCATATGTACTGACCTACTCTTATCCAGTTGGTATTTCGCTGCATCACATTCTACGATTTTTATGATATAGTCTTCAACCTGAAAGGCCTTGATAACCTTTTTAAGAGCTTTGATGCTGGTGGGATTTATTTCTAGTAATGTAAAACTTATCTCTTCGCTGGAAAAAACTGAGGTTAATGGTATCGCCAGAGCAGCAAAAGGACCTGTCCCAGCATACACAATATGTAATGGTCTTATATCAAACCTCTCTAGAGCAGTCTTTATACCTTCGTAAACACCCCTTATGAAACGCTTAGTTCTTAATATCTCCTTCACACATATTGCAGCCCACGTGGCTCCTATGGCCTTACCATTTGAAACGAAGATATCATTCCTATTCTCCTGTGTATCTAAATCAATTTCTGATACAGAAACAAAAAGTCGATATAAGTCATCTATAGCTTCTGTCAATTCATTATATTGATCTTCTGGTTGCAGTAATATCTGGGTAATCTTGGTTAAAGGTTTTTCAACATTATCCATTGTAGAATATCAACTCTCACTTTCTCTTTTATTATTAATGGCACATACATAAATGTATAAGACTACTGAAAAAACTGCATCTTCTTCGTTACTGCTAAAAATCAGCACCTTTAGAGATGTCTCAATTAGATGCTAAATACAGTTTGTAATTAATTTCTACATTATCCTTAATTTTCCTCTAAAATAATTGGGATTTTTCTAAAAATTTATCGACAGGAAAGAAAAGTTTCTTCCCTGTCGATAAATAGATTCATTACTTATTCTTATTACAGTTCTTTTGTGTTGTTCTATCATATTTTATTACATGTGATAAGTCAAAGTTACATAAACCACGTAAAAACTGTCTTGTCTTTTTTTCTTTTACCTGTATCTATACACATTTAATCTAATTTCATTTAATAAAGCAACCCAAGACGATTAAAAGGATAAAGTCTTACAAATGCCTTTCCTACTATATCCTTCATATCTATCAAACCTATGTCTGGATCCCTACTGTCCGCACTATTGCCCCTATTATCACCTAGTACAAATATCTTTCCTCCTGGAATAATTAAATTTATATTTCCTTCTGTATAATCGGTCTTTATATAAGCTTCATTTAAAATCTCACCATTCTTTATAACTTTTCCATCACTGATAGTAATTTCATCTCCAGGTATTGCAATAACTCTCTTTATAAGAAGTTTACTTTTGTCTTTACTGGATTTTTGATTTAACTTAAATACAATAATGTCTCCTCCTTCAGGTTTGTTTAGTTTGTAAAGCAGACGACTTAATATCAAAAAATCATTGTTTTCCAGAGTATTTTGCATTGAATCTTGTTGCACAACAGTGGGTTTTACAAATGTAGTGATTATTAAAGCACTAATTAATGATATAACAATAGCCTTAGCCCATTCAATAATTTCTCTTCGCATCTTATTCCTTCTCTCTATAATTTTAATTTTTCATATAAATTACTTTTTCTTAAAATCTTATTTTTTAAAAATAGATTATATATACGGCTTAAGCTTCATTCTCTATATTGTATTACATCTAATTATTAAAACATAATTTTCAAAGTTTAAGTTTTAACCCTACCTTATGTATCTAAATTTTGTACAAATAAAATACTATTAATTTCATAATGTTTCCATACCAATTTCACCCCAAAACAGTTAAGAATAAGTCTACCCTGCCAGTACAAGTATTTTTCACCACAAAAATAAGTCAAAGACATGATCTTACCTATAGGAAACTTGTTATAGTCTAAACTACACGTTAAATTAATTTTACCTTTAATTTCACTTTAACCTATGAATTTTTGCAGAAATATCTTCTCTATTTGCTATGAACTGCTTATCCCATAAGTGTATTAAAATCTCTTATTTTTTTATTTCGATGCTAGTCTCTATTTTACCTGCATGAAAATCAAACACTCTAAACTTTCACTTGTCATCATTCTACAATTTAACCATGATAAAAAGTACCTACCTAAGCAGCAGATACCCTTTATAAGCCTTAAATCTTCAACACAATATTTACTTAACTCTACCAACACCCTCAGCCTCCGGCATCACTTTGATACCATGAGGATAAGTCTAGGAGTTTATAAGAATTTTTAAAACCACACCTTCTGTTAGTTTTCCAAAGTGCTGATCCTGTTTTTGAACAACGCTTACTAACACGCAAGACACAAAACAATACCTTTACTTTTTGTTATTAAGCTATGCTAAAGATATTATATCAATATTTTCAAAGTCCAACGTAACTATAGCAGTATTAAATTTGACTTCAAAAAGTACAAGAAATTGCCCTGCTTGATTAATCGTCTCTTCATAGCCTGGGATTTTTGATATAAAACTATCTTTTACATCAAGAATGCTGAGGTTACTTTTATTAACCTGTGCTTTTGCTTTAACGTGTTCATTCCCTTTATGAGGAACTGTTGTAAAAGCTACATTTCTATTTTGCTCAAATTCTTTAACCTTATCATTATCTCCAAAGGTTGCAAAAAACAAAGTTTGAGAAGTCTCATCGTAAATGAAATTAACGATCCTAACATTACACATATCATTAACACTTGTGGCTAAAGCAATTTCCGTTTGGGTAGCCATAATTCTTTCAAATTCACTCTTAGTATTCATATTGATATCTCCTTTGTTTTATTTGTTATTTATAGTATACTGTTAAAAGGTGTCATTACTTGATACCTTTTAATTATTGTGAAGGGAAATCAAGTATGGGAAAAGCGGAAAGAATAAGCGACATGATGATCTATTTAAATAACAAAAACTACTTTAATCTAAAAGATATTATGGAAAGATATAATATTTCAAAAAGTACTGCCTTAAGGGATATACAATCTCTTGAAAAAATTGGTATGCCCATATTTTCTGAAGCCGGGAGAAATGGAAGATATGGCATCTTAAGAAATAGGTTATTATCACCTATCGTTTTTACAATTGATGAAATGTATGCTCTATATTTTGCAATGATTACATTGAAAGCCTATGAATCAACACCATTTCATTTAAGTTTATCAACCTTAAAAAATAAATTTGAAACTTGTATTTCTAATGAACACATAAATGCAATTCGTAAAATGGAACAAATATTAAGTTTTGAAGTTTCAAAGCACCATAATAGTAGTCCTCTTTTAAAAAATATTTTAAGGATGGCAGTAGAAGAAACAGTTTGCAAAATTACTTACAACAAAAGAGACACAGTAACACAATTCTTTGTGCAATTCTTTAATATTTCTGCTAGCTACGGTCAGTGGTATGTAACCGCATTTAACTTTGATACAAATAAAGTTCAAGTATTTCGTTGTGATAAAATTATTACGCTGGACGAAAGCACTATCTATTCCTCAAAGCCAATAAAGGAGTTAACAAACTTTTCAGCTAATCCTTTTAAACGCAAGGGAGCCATCGATTTTGAAGTTAGTATACTATCTAAAGGAATCGATTTATTCTATAAGGAACATTACCCATCAATGCAACTTCACATTGAGGGACATCAGTATATTATTCGGGGATTTTATAACAAAGGAGAGGAGAACTTCATTGCAAACTATTTTCTCAACTACACAGACAATATTATTTCTATCAAACCACAAAAGCTTAAAAAGTTATTGCAAGATAAGATTTCTATTTTACAAAATCATTATAAAAACTTATAGAACTTTAAAACCTACTTTTCTTCAAAGCCTCCTGCTAAAAAGGTAGTGTTCTAAAGGTTCTTCCTTTTCCGTAAGTAATAGATGTAAATGATTGTCCATTAAGTAATAGGCATATATTTGATATTTACACTTTTCTTTATACCTTAATAAGGTTTCTAGTACTCGTTTCTTATCTTCCTTAGCATTATCATTACCTCAAGTTTGGTTTATAATTGCACTTTCTGTTAATCAACAATAGATATAGCTTTTTAATGCTCTAGAATAGACGCTGTAGTAGAGGGAGTAGTGGGAAGAAAGAACTCCGTCCCTTTCGTCCCTTTCAAAAAACATTATTGTAAAAAGCCATAGATTAAGCCCTATTTATGATAATTATCTCATAGATAGGGCTTCTTTCATATGTAGACTGTATTTGACAGATACTAACAAAACCTATTACTGTTGTCGAGCTTTTGCTTTTTTATTAAATAGCACAAAGATAACCGCTATTACTGCAAATACACCAATTACTACCGGTACCTTTGGTATGTTCTTTTCTTCAACACCTTCTTTATATTCCGCTCTGTGACCCATGCCATCATCGGCTATAGCGCTGTGAACCTTCATGCCTGGATCAAAATGAAATTTACCCTCTTCATCTACTGGTCCCTTTCCCAACTCATTTCCTTCTTCATCATAGATGGTGATTTCTGTTCTTGGTGAAAAACCCCCACCATCATATTCCACCTTTAATACTCCTGGCTCCTCCAGCTTTAAAATCATTCCATGCGCAAAGGAGGAGATAGGCATCAAAAGAATGAGGCAGATTAAAAAAAATACACTACTTCGCTTTACTATTGTTTTCATACAAGCACCCTCTCTTCTATCCAATCTTTTTTGTTTTTGTCGATAAATTGTACTGCAAAAGCAGTAACAATACCTTCTACTATCATAAGCGGTGCATGCCCTACCATTGCAATTTTTACAACTGAAAAATCTCCCGCTGCAAATCTTGCATCCGTCAGTGCCAGTAAAAAAATCAGTATAATCACAGTCATTACAACCGATATAGCACCTATTATACCTCCCCTAGCAGCAGGTTTCTTGATAGGCATTTTTTTATATAATACATAGGATAAATATGCCGGTAGTGACAGCATGACGGTATTTGCCCCCAGTGAGGTTATCCCTCCATGTCTAAATAGCAGGGCCTGTAGCAATAGTGCAGGAAAAAAGGCAAGAGGTGCTTTTTTCCCAAGGATTATACCAATTAGCCCACATAACAGCGGATGTACCGAGGTAGGCGGAACTGGAATAGAAATTAGTGATACTGCAAAAAATGTTCCTGCCATCAAACTTATTTTAGGAATCTCTTCATCCTTGATTCCCTTAGCTGCAACCGCCATACTGGCTATCGATACCCCATATGATGCTACAATCACCGGGGTACTTAAGACTCCATCGGCTAAATGCATAGATAGCACCTCCTAAATATTTATTAATGACTGTGTCCTTCTGCTTCATGCTCTCTTATTGGCAAAATCTCTACTTTATTTTCATCAAAGATTTGCATATTGCTTTCTTGTGGAAAATGCTCCGTTACAATGGCGTAGGTGCCCTCTTCCTTTATAGTGAAGTGAATATGTCCATGATCTTCACCCATTTCAAAGGTATAAGCGTAATCCGGCCTTGCTTCAAAAGTGCTGTCCTGTTTGATTACTTCCTTTTCAGTCAACATTAAGTGAGATGCATGATGATCTAAATCGACAATATTACTTCCCATCTTTATAAAACCAACATCCATAGTTTCATCTTCACTTGCACCAAAATGAAATAAGTAACTTCCTGCCTTGAACTCAAACTCTCCAATCCATTCGTAATCTCCATGGTCATGTCCTTCTTCACCGTGTTCCTCCTCGTCATGATCACCTGCATCGTGCTCTTGTACTAGGTTCTGCTCTTCCTGTTGCACTTCCCCTACCCCTGCATCACTTTCATTTCCTGTACTACATCCTGCTAGACCCACCGTCAATAGCAAAATTAGAACCATAATCATTGAAATCTTTTTTTTCATTTCTTTTTCCCCCTTGTAAAATATATATATTAAAGCACTAGACTTTAATAGACAAATTTTTTACTTAGATACTCTTTGGCTTCCTTTATATTTTTAGGTTTGTACTCACTATCTTGGAATAAATCATACAGCATAGGCTTTACAAGTCCTGCCTCTAAATAGGTTTCATCCTTGGTTAAGACCTCCGATGCAACACCACTTTTTAGTATCTTGCCTTCCCTCAAAATAACCACGTTATCCGCCCATTCATAGGTTAAATCCACATCATGGGTTGAAAACACAATTGTTTTTCCTTCCTTTACCCAATTATTTAACAGTTCTTTAAAATAAAGCAGTGTATGCCCGTCCAATCCTGAAAACGGCTCATCACAAATAATAATACTTGGCTCCAAAACCATTAGTCCAGCTATTGCCACTTTCTTTTTTTGTCCTAAACTCAGCTGATAGGGGGGATAGTCCAATAACTCTTCAATTCGCAAGTCCCTGGCAGCTTTTCTGATACGCTCGTCCTTTTTCTTTTCAGGATATTTATAGTTATCTAATCCGAACTTAATGTCCCGATAAACAGTTGTAGAAAACAATTGATGATCAGGGTAATCAAACAAAAATCCTACTTCTTGTCTGATTCTCCTAAGATTTTTTTCCTTTACCTCCATATTCAGTACTTCTACCGAGCCTGTTTGGGATAAGGTCATGCCATTTAAATGATACAGTAGCGTCGACTTGCCACTGCCATTGACTCCCAGTATGGCAGTTTTTTTGCCGCTTTCAATATCTAAACTCAGATTGATTAATCCTCTGCGATTATTTGGATACGTAAAACTTAAGTCTCTAATTTTGATTACCATCTTACACCTTCCCATCAATTATTAACACCACGGTTAAAAATAGGATGAATATACAAGCTTCAATGATTAAAACCTTATTTTTAAATTTTCCATTTCTTGCCTCCCCTTGAAAACCTCTGGACTTCATTGCATTAAAGACCATGTCACTGTGATGAATACTTTTAAGAAAAAATCCCCCAATCCATTCACCAAAAATACTAAGGGATGATAGTCCCTTCCTTTCACCGATTCCTCTACTGCTTAATGCTTTTCTACCTATCTGTACGTCCTCATTGATCATATGAAAGTACCTAAAGGTAAGTGCCAATATCCTATTAAATATTTGAGGCAACCCAATATTTAGTATTCCATCCACTAGATAAAGGGCTGAATATTTAGCGACAATGGTTCCCAGTATAATAGAGGAAATCAAGATTTTACCAATAATCATCATTGTGAAATCTATGTCTTCCAAGGTTCCTCTTAGTATGTACCTTATTATAATGGGTAGCAGCATCAAAATTACAAAAGGTACTACTGGTTTTATCAGCCTAATAAAAAATTTATTCTCACAGGTAACAATAGAATATACGATAGCAACACCAGCAGTTATCAGCAATAACCTGTAGCTTTCTATAAAAGATATATAAAATAGAAGAATAAAAAGACTAACCATCATGTTTTCAGGCTGGATTCGGCATCTTTCAAACTTAGTTTTCATTTTTTTCACTCCATCCCTTGCTACTACAGAGCATTATTAAAGCAGGACAGTATACTGCACTGTTTATATATTCTCTGGATTTGCTTAGTTCTACCTTTTTTGACTTATAGATCTAGAAAACTTCCAATTTATTTGCTTTATCCCATTGACATATTACCGTAAAATTTCACAAATAAACTTTTCAATAAAAAAACTCCTAGCATATACCTTTATTAGGTACTTAGAGACTGGGAGCATAGTCAATCATTTTGATAAATCAAATAGACGGCCTCCATTTCCTCGTAGAGCACATGTCACAAAGCTACAGGCAGGTTTTCTGGCTCAAGTCTCATCATCCCTTCAACCTTCCCGATTACTCAGTGGTTTTTCTGAAAGAACTCTTCTTTTACAGCGGCGGGACCGCGTGGGATTTTCACCCAACTTCCCTTTTAAGTTGCTCATCAAACAGATGAACAACACCATGAAGCTTATATGAAGTTTTTATTTTTAATCCATCAATATGGATATTGCATATCCATTGAAATGTTTTAAATAGTATTTTTTCTTTTTATCAACAAGTATTCAAATAAAAAAATCTAACCTTGAAGGTTAGATTTTATTTTAGGCGCTTACATTCCATAATAAAACCTTTCCCTCCGAAAGTTTATTGTTGTTCTGTGAATATAGGCAGGTTTCCTGGCTCGCATATCAACCTACTTCCTCACCTTCCCAAATAAATGGTGGATACTGAGGTTTCGTCCATGCATACAGTAGCGGGGGCTGCGACGGATTTTAACCGTACTTCCCTTTTATCCCCTGTAAAAGAGGCACCTATATTCTTATTTTGTTGTCTAGCTTTTATAAATAGTATTATTTTCTATATATTAGTCTAATCGATTCGCTGTTAAAAGTCAAGTGATTGTTTAAGTCAATCTTTCCTGCCTAGTAGCAGTAATCCTATGACAACTAATATACTTATATAACGTTTTTTCAAAGTACCAACTCCTTATATGCTTCGATGAACTTTATAGATTAAATGCTATGGATAAAATAGTAGAAAGCTATAGATACAATCATTGCACCTCCGATGATAACTATACTCTTCCAATCCAGTTGGCTGATAGTTATTGTGTCACTTCCCACACTTGATTGTGGATTATGGTACTTCTTCTTCAACCATAGCATTGCTATAATTGCAATTAAAATGATTCCTAAACTAAATAGATGTGCAATAGATATAGGTCCAAAAATCATAGGATTTGTTCTAAAGAATTCAACAATGAATCGGTTGACTGAAAATCCGATGATGTAAATAAAGAATATTTGTCCGTCATATTTAGTATTTTTTCTTTTGTTCCATAGAATAAGGAATAGAACATAATTTAGGATTGCTTCATAGATTTGAGCAGGATGCAATAATTGTCCTCCAACCTCTACTCCCCAAAACCAACTTCTATTCATAGGCACTCCAAACACATCACAACCTACCCTGCCAATTGCCTGCCCGATAATAATGGCAGGTGCAAATGCATCAGCAGTTTTCCACATGGGAATACTTTTCTTCTTCATATACCAAAGTGCAAATGCTGTACCTACAATTAAAGAACCTTGAATTGATAGCCCACCCTGTTGTAGCATAAATATTTCCTTAGGGTTTTGTATATAATAAGTTGGATTAAAAGCCAATATATAATTTAATCGAGCACCTATAACCCCAAATATAACTGTATATAAAGCTAAATCCATCAACTTATCCTTATCTAAGCCTTTTCTCTTAGCCTCTGATAAGATGATTAAAAAACCTACTAAAATTCCCAACGCAATGGTAAGCCCAAATAGATGGACTGAAAATCCTCCAATATTAAATAATAGTTTCATTGTTTGATCTCCTTTCATGACTAGTAGCTCAACTATTAAATGGATAGCTAGTCATAATCTATATACCTTCTATATACAATGCAATATTCATGCCAATTATAAAGTCCAGCATTCTTCAATACTGGACACTATAATTATTTACTATATTTTATCATTGAAAGCGTTTCATCATATTCAGTCTTGAACCATCACTATCCATCATTGAGTTATGCATATTGATCATTCCTTCTCTTCCGATGGATTCCATCATCCTTGACATATTTCCATAGCCATTGTCTCTCGTCAATGTAATCATTTTTTCATAGTCTTCATCTGATAGATTATTCATAAATTCGTCCATAGATTTAAAATCGCCATTTTCCATCCATTGAGCCATATCCTCAAAACCATTTTCCTTCATAATTTCAATCATTTCTTCACTATTTCCACAGTGATTATTATTTCCTCTATAGGTTGTTCCTTCAATCCTAACCCTTTCTTGTACATCATTTATTCTTTTTTCATTTGCCCCTTGGGCGAAGGCATAGCCTCCTATGGATACTGCTGCGATAATCCCTGCACTTACTATAACTACTACTCTTTTTTTCATAATCTTTCCCTCCTCTATAAATTATAAAACTTTTTATACAATTTTTCTTCTTGTCTATATTATAGAGGAGGATTTTGAAGAAATTATGAAGATATTAGGTTTGTTTTTCTATTTTTTTAATTACAAAGCTATGAAAATAACATAATAAAGGAATTAGTGGCACATATATACGCTAGGATTTTTATTTAACTAAGAAATAAATTACTACTGCACCAATTGCTACAAGAGTAAAAATGAGCATCATATTTGAACCACCAGTTGAATGTTCATTTTCGTGATTTTGATGATTTATATCATTATGTGGTCTATGATTATGTCCACCTCCACAGCATCCCATCTAGATTCCCCCCTTTCACTTGTTCTCTACTATAGAAATTTAATGTATAATAAATACTACAGAGATTGTAGCATTTTAAACATTTAGTTAAAACTTCTTTAAAAGAGCTTTATTTCTTGCTATCTATATTGAAACCAAATTACGTAGACTTAATCAATAGTCTATTAACTCCTTTTAGCCTTCTCTTCTTAACTAAGTGGTTTATCAAAACTACAGTAATTATTATCACCAACTTTCCTACAAATAGCTGTATCTCTGTTACAGGGAGAATGTTAGCTAACTCTAAGGAGTAGGCATATACAAATGTAGTTATTAGTTTGGCCACAGCTGCTATAAATACAAAACTTTTAAATGATACCTTACTAGCTCCTGCTCCAGCACATATGATATTGTCTGGTAGTACTGGTAAAATGAATAATAATCCAATAATAACCTCTCCATTTTTCTCAACCAGTGTAGTATATTTATCAAATAATTCTTCTTTACCTAATCTCTTTACTATTTTTTGTTGAGCATATCTTCCCAAAAAATACATAGTTATAATACCACTTAATATACCAAGATAACCTATTATAAAACCTTTTAAAGGCCCTAATGTTAAACTGCCACCCGTGATAGTAACCATTTCCGGTGTAAATAGTAATATTGGTTGAATAAAGGCAATTAAAAAGTATATTAGACCCATGATGTCCCCCTTTGCACAGTATCGTTTCTCTAGCAAATCTTATAAGGCAAATACTACAAAACTGTAGTATTTGCAACACCTATTATTATTAAGTATGACCTAAATCTAAACTCATATTGTGAATTCTCAATACCATCTCCAATATATTGAGATTATGTCATTTAAACTCTCTGCCGCTTTATTTTTGATCTTTTACATTTTTATCATCTACACGACAACAGCTTTGACTTTTTTTACCTTGATGATGGGTTTCATGACTATGTCCCCCACAGCAACCACCTCTTCTCATCATAAAAAACATTAAGCCGGCCACCAATGCAACAACAATTAAATCACCCATATATATCCTCCTCCTGAAATACTTTATAAAACACCTACTAATTCTTTGTCTGATTTTCCTTATGTTATATACCGTTATTTTACTAGGACCCAATTTCGTGGGGCTTGCTTCCAACTTCTATTTTTTAATCACTTCATAAGTATTCATGTCTACCACAGCAATATCTGTTGATTCTAAGTTGGAAACATACATTATTTTATTGATGTTAAAATAAGTCTTGTTTCCATTCAAACTCCCTAGAGGCTATCCCATCCAAATTTGTTATCTCAATACGAATGTACTCTTTATCTTTATAATCAAGCTTTCTTCCTTGTTGTTCCCTAGGAACCTTAACCATGCCCGACACATGGTGTCCTCCGCCTTCCACCATTGTCCATTGGATATCTTCTGTAATTTTCACTTTATCTCCAACGTATAGAAGTGTCATCTGGCTCAAATCATAGTCATCTAAATCAACTGAGTGTGTGTTTAAGGCTACGTCAAAGTTAAAATAATCATCGTCTTCCTCTATAGGGTTTAGAAAAGTAACTCCTACCGATACACTGCCCTGCATATCTACCTTATATAGATCCTCGTTAAAAGCATCCACTACTTCATAGTCCTCTTCATATGCTACTTCATCTTTTGTATTATCTTGGTATGCATTGGTGTTATTAACTTCCTTGCTTTCATCCACAAGCTGACTATTGTCTACTGTGTTTTGTGACAGTCTTGTAAAAGTACCGAGTCCTACAACTATTACCCCAACAATAGCTATACTAATAATCGCTATGTTCCTTTTATTCTTCATATATTTTTGTCTCCTTTCTGAAGTATTTTCATATATTTTTCATAACTTTATTAACCTCTATCAAGATAAGTATTATCCTGCCACTAAACCCCATTTGATGCTAAATAATTATAGGAGAGTCGTGAGACCCTCCTATAATTATTGATTTTGTCCCCTAGGATTTTGTTCCCCATGACAATCATCATTCTTTTTTCCTTTGAACATAAACACCATCATTCCAATGTGCATTAATGGACAGATTAGAAAAATTGCATAGGGTGCTAATCTTCCTATAGGCCCTACTTCTAACCCTAACCTCGGCAATAGCAAAATCACTGCCAACGGAATTAAACAACACAGCAACATTAACAATCCATGATTTTTACCTTTATGATTCATCTAATTTCCCCCATTCTATTTTTTTCCTTTCATCTTTTGCTTTTCTTTTTGATTTAAATCACAGCAGTCCATCTTTCCTTCGCCAAAATTCTTCTTATTAGCATCTTCTATGGATTTAAGCAATTTCTCAAACCATTTCTTCACGCTACCCCTCCTAATATTAATGAAGTTAGTTGTTACTTATTAATTAGCTTATCTAATAACAATGCAATTATCATGCCAAATTAATTGAATAATAATTTTTTCTGCTAATATAGCCTTTCTCTGTTATGTGCACTCTAAAACAGCTAGCATTATCAAACTATCTTTATACTCAAATATTTTACGGAAATGCAATAGCAAATCAAACTAGTTTTATATGGTTTCATTTCAACAAAACTTTCTCTTTTACATACTGTGAAATCAGTATATCCAACGCTTGACTTATGTGTAAGATCTCATCATCTATGAATTCCTTCCTAATTAATTCTTCGTTTAGTTTTTTCCTCAATTCCTCTATTTCTATGGTAGAAGACCTTCTGCTTTCATCCATTTTTATATTCCTCCTCCCTTGTCCATTTAAATATTTTAGTTTGTGTTTCTATGTGAATCCTTGTAAGCCCTATTCTCCTCCCAAAAATCTAAATAAAAGTATTGTCCCAATAATAGCCGGCTGATGCATTAAATAAATAGAAAGAGAGTTCTTACTTATCTTTGTTACTAACCGATTTTCATAGTTAATCTTAAAGAAACTTTGTTTATTTCTATAAAAAATTTTATAAACAATAACCCCCATTATAAATGCTGAAAGATATGGAATAATGGGATAATAATCTACTGTATTAAATTCACTATGCATAATCCCTAAAGGAAGTAACAAGCTTGTATTTACTAAAATATCATTAAACATAGCTGAAATTAATATAAAAATCCCTGATAGTAAAAGTAAAATATAATTATTTATTCTTTTTAGCAAAGGAAACAGGATCATGCCAGTGCCTAATAAATGAAGTATACCAAATCTAATATATTGTTCTCTTATTACTATATAGGTAACTATTGTGATTCCCATCCCTAAACCTAAGACCTTCACCCCTCTTTTAAAGGAATCTCTGCTAAATCCACTACTTATTCCCGAAATAAATATAAAGATTAATGCTGCTATTCTACCTTCCCAATACCAAAATCCACTTTGGTAATTTATGTCTATACCTGCGAACTCATTTAAATCATATACAATATGAAAAATTATCATTAGAGTAATTGCAATGGTCCGTAATAAATCTATTTCAAATATCCGTCCGTTTCCCATTTTTTCACCCCAGTTGATAAATAGATTTAGTATATTGAAATTTCAATAAACAAACTTTTTAAATCTTATATTGTCAATCATTCGCCCATCTTCATTATGCTTACATACACAGATCCGACCTTTTTTATAGACAATTTCTACATAACAATTTCTACAAAAATAAGTAGTTCTGGATATTTTGCCTATGGTAGTTTCATGACAGTTAGGACACTTGCTTAATTTATCCTCCATAGTATCTCCCCCTACTAACATTGATTTTTAATTTATTTTTCCACCATGCGGTGTAGGTTTTGCTACAGTTGGTTGTGCCTTTTGTTGCTTCTTTTTTAACCAATTCATAACTAACAATGTTGTACCAATAATTAGAACGCTATAGACATGTGTAATGGATATGGGTCCTGCAACCATTGGATTCACTTTAATGAACTCAGCAATGCAGCCATTAATAGAAAAAGCAATGAGATACATCATAAATTTCTGTCCATCATACCTAGTATTTTTACGCTTATTCCATAGTACGAGGAATTAGATATAGTTTATAATTGCTTCATAAGTTTGAGCTGAATGCAGTGATCTTCCCTCTACTTCAACTCCCAAAACCATGCCTTTGACATAGGAATACCAAATAAATGAATATTTAATCCGTCTATGCTAAATAACTGCACCATTTTTATTCTCCTTTCCCTACGCTGTCAATTGTAAAATTCATTATAGTTTATATATGCAAGGTTAATGCCAAACTATAAAATTTTAACTTGGTAATATATTTTTATTAAAAAGAACCTATCTTTCTCTTTAACGCCACCATATTTCTTATCACATGATTATTATCAAATGTCTAATTATTTGCTAGCTCATTTAATATCTAATTTCTCTTTATTCTAAATTAAAAGTATGAAGATACTATGAAGTTTTTCTTGAGTCAACTTTCTCAGTTATAACCTTATAACAAAAATAAACCGGTTAAGGCAATATCAGATTTACCCTAACCGGCATAACGATCTATTCAATTTCACATTTAACTTTTGTCCCTTTGCTTGTCCCTTACTCCTTATAAATCTTTAATTTCTACTACCTTACATTCGGCTTCTTCTACTGCTATTTCAAGTTTATCATTACTTACTTCGTATAACAGTTCAACTATAACATTTTTCTCTGAAAAAATGACATCTACCGAATTAATTCCATCAATTCCCAGTAAAGCTTTCATAACCTGTGAAGCACAATATTCACACTCCATACCATCAACTAGTACTTTCTTTGTCATTTCATAATCACCTTTTCAATTTTTATCATTTATTTAACTAAACATTATAGAACCATGCCCAGAATTAGTTTAGTCTTCTATATCTTTAATCTCTGCAAGACTTTTCCTTACTGTAATGGCACAGAATGACTTTTTGACAATAGTACTTCTGCAACATTTAAACCTCTCCGATAATATTCAATTTGCTTAATTATATTGTAGTAGTCATCATCATTTTCAACCATGGACTTAATATCATTACTTTGCCTTTTTATCTTATTTAAACAATCTATAATAGCTTCTTTGTCTTCCAATGATAGTCTTGTAGGTTTTTTCTCTTCTATAAGAAAGCCCAACGTCTTATTTAATTTATTCATAATGTTTTCTTTAGATTTCAACAATTGCGCTATAACCTTTTTCTTTTTCATAAGATATCCTCTCCTCTTAAATTTAAAATACTATACCCATGTACTGTATTTTCTTTAAACTTAATATACCATACCTCCCAATGGTATGTAAAGATTTTTTTGAAGCTTTTTTAAAAGTCGTAACTCTCCCTTAGTATAGCATATTAACTAAGGTATACCTTGATTAGTATGGTTTATCTGTACTGGTACACAAGTGTTTTTCCTGCCTTGCTTATAAGGTCAACTTATCATTATACTGAAAGTACCATTCCTGCTGAATACATATGCATGATTTAAAACCTGAATTTCAATATATACAGCCTATAATTTCACTCTAATATGTTAAAGTTCATAACGTACATCTAAGCAAAAAGTATGGAATGAAGATTTAGAGAACTAAAGAAAATCAAGGAAAAGATTATGAAGTTAAAAAATGCTGAAGGGGGATACGTGTATGGAAGAAAAAATTTATTCGATTGATCCTGCAACAGAAGAACTTGCCAGAAAAGCTGCAAACGAAGGAATCGAAACTTTATGGGACAGAAAAAAAGCCATGAAAACACCTTGTGGTTTTGGAGAGCAAGGCCTTTGTTGTAGGATATGTGCCATGGGACCCTGTAGAATAAGTCCCACAAAAGATAAAGGTGCACAAAAGGGAATTTGTGGAGCAACAGCAGATGTTATTATTGCTAGAAATTTAGCTAGAATGATTGCAGGTGGAACAGCTACTCACTCTGATCACGGAAGAGATATAGCACATGTCTTACATATGGCAAAGAGAGATGGGAACTATAAAATAACCGATGAGAAAAAACTTTTAAACTTAGCCAAAGAATGGGAAGTAGAAATAGAAAATAGAGACATCTATGATATCGCCCACGAAGTAGCTGAAATTGCATTAAAAGAATTTGGAAAACCTTTTGGAACTTTACGGTTCTTAGAAAGAGCGCCTGAGCAGAGAAAGAGCGTATGGGAAAAGAATGATATAAGAACTGGTGCTATAGATAAGGAAATAGCAACGATTATGCATTCTACACATATCGGATGTGCTGCTGACGCGAAGGATTTAATCCACAAGGGAATGAGAACCTCACTTGCTGACGGTTGGGGAGGTTCTATGATTGGTACAGAATTTAGTGATATCTTGTTTGGCATGCCTGTTCCAAGAGAAACAGAGGCAAACTTAGGTGTCTTAGAAGAAGATCAGGTAAATATTATCGTACATGGACATGAGCCTTCTTTATCTGAAATGATGGTTCTGGCAGCAGAAGACCCAGAATTATTACAGCTTGTAGAGGAAGTTGGAGCAAAAGGTATAAATTTATCTGGTATGTGCTGTACATCCAATGAAGTTGCTATGAGACATGGGGTGAAAATAGCAGGAAATTTAAATCAACAAGAACTTGCTGTGTTTACAGGAGCAGTAGAAGCTATTATCGTAGATGTGCAGTGTATATTTCCAGCCCTTGCTCCACTGACAAAATGTTATCATACGAAGTTTATTACTACCTCTCCAAAAGCTAAAATTACAGGTGCAACACATATGGAGTTTGAAGAAGGAAAGGCACTGCAGTCTGCCAAGGAGATTGTGAGAGAAGCTATTTTGAATTTTAAAAATAGGGATGCAAAAAAAGTATTTATACCCAAAGCGAAATCTCCCGCAGTAGTTGGATATAGTGTTGAAGCTATAAAAAAACAATTAGATAAAGTTGTAAATTCACAAATAGATGAGGGCGGAACATTAAAACCTCTTGCTGACTGTATAACTTCTGGTGTTATACGAGGAGCAGCGGGGGTTGTTGGGTGCAATAATCCAAAAGTGAAGCATGACTATGGCCATGTGGAACTTATGAAAGAATTAATCAAAAACGATGTTATTGTTGTAACTACGGGATGTGCAGCACAAGCAGCAGCAAAAGCTGGATTGATGAGTAAAGAAGCAAGAAAACTTGCCGGAAAAGGTCTTGCAAAAGTATGTGAACTAGTAGATATACCGCCAGTACTCCATATGGGTTCCTGTGTTGATATAAGCCGCATACTTGTGCTAGTGTCTGAGCTCGCTAAGCTATTAAAAGTAGATATAAGTGATTTGCCGGTAGTTGGTGCAGCACCAGAATGGATGTCAGAAAAAGCTATTGCCATAGGAACCTATGTAGTTACTTCAGGTATTGATACTTGGCTTGGGGTGGTTCCTCCAGTAACAGGTAGTGATCTAGTTGTTGATATATTAACGAACAAGGCAAAAGATATAGTAGGAGCAAAATTTCATGTAGAACCTGACCCTCACAAAGCAGCACAGCAGATGATTGAAAGAATTGAAGAAAAACGAGAAACTTTAGGGTTAGCAGCAGAAGCATAAATCGATAAACTCCTCTAGTTAAGGCTAATATCAAGGAATCAGGTGGAAATGCCCTCTCCCCCCCTCCACCTGATTCCAAATTCTTTTATAGAACTTGAAGATCTTCATCCAGTAAAGTATTTAGTAAAAAAGCAAGTTAGCATTAAGTAATGCTGAACTTGCTTTTTCATTGATTTAGAAAATAATTATAGATACTAAGCATACCATCCTTAATTTGTTGATTATCTGTCTTGGAAATACTAATTTTTATTAAGTTCATTTCACGATTTTTTTCCAAATAACTTTCTCGAATATCTTTAAGGATAATACCTTTTCTAGCAAGTTCAGGTAATATCACATCATATTGTATAGGTTTAGGTGATTTCATAGAAAGAAAAAATCCGGTATGCGGAATATTGGCATCTAAAACTTCACGATTAAAATTATTGCAAATACTTTTTAAGTAATCCATACGATTCTCGTATATACGTCTTAATCGTGTTACGGATCTTTTGAACATTCCATTATTGATATATATATCTAAGGCACCTTGTGGAAGAATCGAAGTATGAATGTCAGTCCACTGTTTATATGTTAAAAACTGAGGTGCTAGTATTTCTGGTAAAACTACTGCTGCAATTCTTAATCCAGGCAATAAGATTTTAGAAAATGTTTTTAGATAAATAACTCTATCACTGGTATCTAGTGAATATATAGGATCATTGCGGGAATCTGTATCTAAATCTGAAAGATAATCATCTTCTAGAATATATACATCATATTTTTGAGCTAATCTTAAAATTTCTTTTTTCTCATCCATTGAATAACTACTTCCAATGGGATTATGAAATCTAGGTACTATATAGAAAAACTTAATATCTTCTTCTTGAAAAATTCTCTCCAATCTATTTAGATCAATTCCATGAAAGTTTCTATCTATTCCAATCGTTCTAACTGAATGCAGCTGTAAGCTTTTAATCATTCTATCGTAGGTAGGGTTTTCTACTAAAATCGTGTTTTTACCATTGGGAAACTGCAAATTCGTTAGTATGCTTACTGCTTGCTGTGAGCCTGATGTAACGACGATTTGAGTAGGTTTACAAAAAACTTGATAATTCTGGAGATGTTTTCTAAGGGTTTCGATTAACGAAGGCAAGCCCCGCGTTTCTCCATAAGAAAACAGGTGCATTTTATATTTTTCCATAGCTTGATCTAAGCAATGATGAAATTCATCGTAGGGAAGTATATTCATGTCAGGAAGTACTGTAGAAAAATATATGTTTGATTTACTTAAGTCTTCTTCTTTATGTTTTGATACCAAGTAATATCCACTTTTAGGGACAGAATAGATAAAGTGATCCTGCTCTAATTCTTTATAGGCTCTAATTACAGTTAACTTACTACATTGAAATTTATCTGCAAGTGATCTTATAGAAGGTAGTTTCTGTCCTGTTTTTATTTTCTTTTCCTGTGCTAAATTTCTTATATAGTCAACAATCGAAGTATATTTATTCAAGTCAATTCTCCCTTCTATAATTACTACATAAAATTTCCCTATGATTGTCTGTATATTTCTTATCTTAATTATACTAAACTTTTCCTGTTATTATTGACTCTACAAATTGGAATTTACTTTATTTATTACTTCCATGTTACTGGATAATCTAAATGCCCTGGTAGTTTTGTTTTTCTATTTCCTTTAGCAGAATTGATTTGTCTTTGTGTTAAGAAAACAGCCTCTCTTAAATCAGAATTACTAAAATTCGTATCTCTTGTATCAGCGCCTAAAAAAACTGTTCCGTCAAATATGCAACTATCAAAATTACTTGCAATTAATAATTTCATGCCTAGGTCTAATCCACTCATATCTCTTTTTTTAAAATTTCTTCCTAAGAACTCTGTTATATCCTTATTATCACTATCTTTAAAAAACTTTATAATATAATTACAGACTTGCTTTAAGATGATATTAACTTTGTTTCTATAACTCTCAATATCAATATCACGGATACTTTGTGGAGTAGAATTACATAGGGCTTCATTTTCATTAATCAAATTTTGAATATCACTCCATAATTCTTTTGCTGGAATTATTATTTTTGATTCTTCTAAGAAATAACGCATTTGATATAGTTGAAAAATAATCACAAAAACATCAAATATTTCTTCTGATTGCTCTTGTGAGGTTTGCCATGTCTCACCTTTATAAATATATTGTGTTACATGCTGTCCTGCCCCAAAGCAGTCATATCCTATGCAACCTTTCATATTACGCTTCTCCAATTCATGATGAATCTTACAACGATAATCACTTTGTAGTTTTGTGCAAGGTTTACCTGCTTTTTTATTCTCTGGAAAACCATCTATTTTTGAAAAAAATAATGCTGTACAACATAAACCACTGCATTTTGAGCAATCTACTTTAAATTGCTCTAATCTTTCTTTGTTTTTTTCATGTACCTTCATACCATAGTCTCCTCAAATTTGTATTTCATAGTTTAATCATGTAATTTAAACTTTTAATAATACCATCTCTAATTATATGTCACATTTTTCGTTTGATATAAAACACTACAAGAAACATCCTTTACTATAAGTATGTTTCTGCATAAAAATTTAAGAATCCTTTAAAATACTAAATAAAATCCACAGTAAGCTCTGTATATTAAGCCATCCCTCTCTTAAGCTTCATTTATGTATATATCCTATAAAATGTTAATTTATTGCAAAAATTTTATAGCCTTAATAAACTAGTAATAATTTTTGTACTGAATACAATACGTGTTAAGTTAGATTAAGTTGGTAATACAAGTTCACCAAAATTCATAGCTAAATCCATCTATGACTTACTTCTTTTCTTTATGATAATAACAACCAATTAAAAGAAGTTTGTCTGGCAAGCAATTTCTATTGTTCTTTTAAATTTTATAAAGTAATTTAATCATATCATTAGTCTCAGTTGAAAGAGTATACTAATCTATTTTAGTAACTCTTTCAAAAGGTTTATTTTCCTTATTTGTCAGAACTTAAGGATACATAGATCTGCTTGAAAGAGTTATTTTAGATAACTTTTGACTGTCTAGTATTGTATACATAATATATAATTATACCAATGAACTGCCAACGATTTCCGACATTTTTCGGTAAAAACAAAGACAACTCTAAAGTGAAGCCATTACTCAATTTTTGATGAATTATAAAAGTATAAGGTTTCTTATTTTACAAGGAATTCTAGGCTTTTTATTTCCTTAACTGTGAAAAATGGGATTATAAATCCTTATAGCGGTCCCTTTGTTAAGACAACTATTTTAAAATTCTTAACTATACATATTTTTCTAGTTGAATATACTAGTTTCTGCCGTTGTCCTTTATCTTAGAAAAATAAAAAGATCCAATTGCGGATAAAAGGATATAGCTTGTTATACAGCCTTTTTAAATCCATAATAGACTTAGTAGGATGTTTGATAATCGTACGCAAGGTGATTCCTGATGCAATACAAGTCGCCAATAGACTTCATTTATATCAGGAAAAGCAATAACTCCGTCCCTTCTTTCAGGTTTATACTTTCACTTCTAATTCTCACTGCCCAGTCCAACAGCAAACTTTTATTCATAAGTTCTCCCCCCTCCTAACTCATTAAGGAAAACCTGCTAATTTTCATTAGCAGGTCTTTGGGTTAAAGGTAAGTTATCTCGAAAAAATGCAACACAGTTGGTTTGTTTTCTACTATTTCCATCCCTAGTTTGAACTTCTATTTTTTCAACAGTATACTCATTTCCAGATACGGTACTATCATGTATTTACTATGTATTTAATACCTTAATAAGACAATTTACTATTTTTTTATGATTAAATAATCTCCACTGCTGAGTTCTACAATATCAGCCAAAAATGTTTCTGCAATTGTATCAGATATTTTAACTAATTCTTCTTTATCTTTAACTAATAATGCCAAGGGATCGCCACCTAAATATCGACTTTTATCAGTTGTCACATAAGCTAAAATACCTTTAATTTGTCCTTCATTTTTGCCCATTAGCTTTCCCCTCCTTTTCTATGTTTAATAATTGAGGATTCTTTTTCACCGTTTCTAATAAAGGTGTTAGTACAATTGTTTCTTCTAATAGATCAAAATTTTTGATAACGGGAACTAATACAATAATAAGTTTACCGCTATTTATATCTTGAACACTATATATTTTTCTCTGTCCCATCCTACGCGTTACTTCAAATAGTACAGCTTGTCGTTGTCCTTTGTTTAGAAGAGGAATTTGGTAGTGATCATGTTTCGGATGGATGATAGCGGCAAGTCCATCCTCTAAAAACCACTTTTTTGCTTCCTCTCTACCCATTACATGGGACACAAACATATCATCAACATATAAATCTGAGCCCTTAATTTCAATTTTGCCTTTAGTTACAGTAGCAATATCTTTTATAGTTTGTCGTCTCGTAAATGATTTAAGTATGTAATATAAGATAAGTCCTGTCAAAGAGCCACATATAACTTCTATCCACCATGAAACATCCCCGAAGCTTTGAAGTAGCTGGATCGTTAGTCCTGTAGTAAAGGCAACCAACAATGCTATATAGTTACGTGCTTCAAATATTTTTGAAATTCCATCAATATAGGCTTCGCCACGCTTTGCATACTCCTCACCTTCAAGATCTAAAAGACTCTCTCTTTCTATTTTTCGAACATCTCGAAAATGTTGGATTCCTAAGGCTAGAAAGGTAACAGCTGTGAATTCCTTTGCAACTAATGCTGGTACGATAAATGCCCCTATTGCAGCCGCAAGTCCTCCTGTTACTATATGAATTAAATAGCCATTTGGATAGTTTGGGTACTGCCTGTGGTCCAATTTAATTGATGCTATCCGAGTTAATGCTCCAATAAGCGTGGCTGTTATAATAAGAGTTAACATTTCAGCTGAAATAACGTCATTGTTGTTTGGCATTTTTAAAACTCCTAACTAGTTAATTTCGTCATAGCGATCATTCAAAAATTTTTGGAAAAGATAGTGCATGAAACTATCATAATTCTAATCTTAGAGACTACATTAATATAATTAGTTAAATAAAAAATTTTTATGCAAAGAGTTATACCTTACAATGATATGGTGATTTTGAGCATTGCAAGGAATAAATTAAGTTTTCAAAAGTAATAATAAGGAGTGTATTTCAAGATATACAATATTTTACTAAAGGCGGATGAATTTCATGAGTTTGAGCATTGGGAAAAGTGTTTTTCGGAAAGAATCTCTTGAAAAAGTAACGGGTGCAGCTAAATATACAGATGATTATTCAAGTAAAGATATGTTGCATATCAAGCTAGTAGTAAGTCCCTATGCACATGCCAAAGTAATAAGCATCGACTCCACCAAGGCACTGGAAGTATCAGGTATACGAGGAATTATTGTTGGCCAGCCCTTTCCACTCACAGGAGAAGAAATTCAAGATCGACCTCCAATTGCCTATGATAAGGTACGGTATCATGGGGAGCCGGTAGCTGCTGTAGTAGCAGATACTACCCTCCAGGCAAAACGAGCCGCCGAACTAGTGGAAGTTATATATGAACAATTGCCAGTTGTGAATTCTCCAAAGGATGCCCTCCTTCCAAATGCTACATTAGTCCATGAAAATTTAGCAATATACGAAAAAATAGAGCATGTTTATCCTGAGGCCAATACGAATATTGCAGATCGCACCAAAATTCGGAAGGGGTGTGTGGAAGAAGGTTGGAAATTTAGCGATGTAACTGTAGAGGCTGATTTCTCCTTTTCTCAATCTGATCATATAGCTATGGAAACAAGATGTGTTATAGCAGAAATTCGTCCAGATGGTTATGTTGTCTTTACATCTGCTACTCAGTCTCCATATATGATAAAAAAATTAATGAAAGATTACTTTCAGCTTGAAGAAGGAAAAGTCATAGTCAACACCCCTTTAGTTGGCGGAGCATACGGTGGAAAAGTTCCCGTTCAGCTAGAATTGATTGCATATATGGCATCAGCTGCTGTTGGAGGCAGACCAGTGAAGTTATTGAACACACGAGAAGAAGACATGATTACATCACCAGTACATATCGGTCTGGATGCCCATATTAAACTGGGAGCAACAAAGGATGGACAATTAGCTGCAGCAGAAATTTTATATACCTTTGATACAGGCGCATATTCCGACAAAGGTGCAACAATAAGCAGAGCTGCAGCAGTCACTTCTACGGGTCCTTACCGCATTGATAACCTAAAATGCGATTCTTTATGTGTTTATACAAATCACCCATATGTAACTGCCTATAGAGGATTTGGACATTCAGAGCTCTTATTTGTTTTTGAAAGAGCCCTGGACATGCTGGCTAAAAAACTTAAAATGGATCCCATAGAACTTCGAATGAAAAATGCAATTTTACCAGGGCATACTACTCCAACACAAATTCATCTTAATGAAAGTACAGTTGGTAATTTGCCTAATTGCATTGAAACCTTGAAGCAGTTAATGCAATGGAACGAAGGTCAAATAATTCAAATAAATGATCGAAAGGTCCGTGCGAAAGGAATTAGTTGTATTTGGAAGACTTCAACAATTGATAGCGAAGCGAGTTCTGGAATTGTTTTAATGTTTAATAGGGATGGCAGCGTAAATATCGAATCTGGAGTTGTCGAGATAGGGATGGGTACTAAAACGGTACTTGCTCAATTATTAGCAGAAAAGCTAAAAATGGATATCAATAAAATACATGTCAAGATGGAAGTAAATACACAAATAATACCCGAGCATTGGAAAACCGTGGCTAGTAGAAGTACTCTGATGGCCGGTAGGGCACTATTGAAGGCAGCCGATGACGTAATTGTACAACTAAAGGATATTGCTTCACGGGTGCTAATGTGTTCACCTGATGACCTTGAGGTAGGAAATGAAATGGTATATGCGAAAGATGAACCTGATATTTTTATAAAAATAAAAGATATTTGTTATGGATATAAGTATCCACATGGATATGCAATTGGTGGTCAGGTAATTGGACGAGGCCAATATATGTTAAGACATTTAACACATCTTGATCGCGAGACTGGTATAGGACGCCCTGGTCCTGAGTATACAGTCGGTGCTCAAGGGGTTGAAATAGAGTTTGATACAAGAGATTATACTTATAAAATACTTAAAGCCTACTCTGTTATTGATGCAGGTAAGGTACTAAATATGAAATTAGCAGAGGGACAAGTGATGGGTGCTATGGAAATGGGTTTAAATTTGGGAAGCAGTGAAACCTTCATATTTAATGAAAGTGGAAAAGTGCTTAATCCTCGTCTTCGTACCTATACTCCTTTCAGGTATGGTGATCATCCAGAATATATTGTTAATTTTGTTGAAACACCTCATGTTGATAGTGCCTATGGAGCCCGTGGTCTTGGAGAGCATGGATTAATAGGTATGCCAGCAGCGCTAGCAAATGCCTTGTCAATAGCTTCAGGAGTAGAGTTAAATAAACTCCCTCTTACACCTGAATCGATTTGGATGCAGAAGATAGGAGTGAATAAAAATTGATTACATATGATTTCGAGTATTATAAGCCTTCGTCAATAGACGAAGCAACATCATTATTTCAGTCTTTAGATGAACAAGGCAAGGAGCCAGTCTTTTTTTCTGGGGGTACAGAAATCATTACTTTAGGAAGATCCAATAGAATCGAGACTGGCGCTGTCATTGATATTAAAGGGATTCCCGAATGTCTTGTGCTAACTAAAGAGGCAGGTAAAATTACTTTTGGTGCAGCACAAACACTAACTAAGGTTCGGGAAAAACAATATTTTCCCTTCTTAAGTAAGGCAATAGTAGAAATTGCTGACCATACAGCTAGAAATAAAATAACCCTAGGGGGAAATATATGTGCAAACATTATATATAGAGAAACAATTTTACCACTTTTGCTAACAGATAGCCAAATGGTAATCGCCAGCCCAACTGGTTTAAAACAAGTACCAATAAATCAGATATTTGATCAAACTCTAAAATTACAAAGAGGCGAACTACTGGTTCAAGTCATCACAGATGAGAAAGAGATTGAATTACCTTCTCTATGTATCAAAAAACGAAAACACTGGGATGTTGGTTATCCCCTAATAACGGTTGCTGCCCTGAAAAAAAATGAACATATCAAATTCGCCTTCAGCGGCTTATGTTCCTATCCCTTTCGTAATCAGAATATGGAACAAAGCCTAAATAATCAAGAATTATCTAATGAAGTGAAAATTGCAGAAGCAATGCAATATATACCAGCGCCTGTTTTGAATGATGTTCAAGGGTCCGAAGGTTATAGAATGTTTGTATTGAAGAATACATTACTAGATATTCTGGATACTATAGGGGGAATGGAAAATGTATAAATCAGAAATCACTTTAAATATAAACGGTGAAGAGCGTTCAGTCTATATACGCCACGCTGATACATTATTGTATGTTCTCCGGGAACAATTAGGTTTAACTGGAGCGAAGCCTGGTTGTTTAAATGGTGATTGTGGTGCCTGTACTATTGAAGTAGATGGTGAAGCGATGAAGTCATGCTTAATGCTTGCTATAGAAGCTGTTGGGAAAAAGATCACTACAGTGGAAGGGCTTCAAAATGTACCTATTAAAACGGCATTTATTAAAAAATTTGCCTTCCAATGTGGTTATTGTACCCCTGGATTTATTATGAATTCTCACTCATTAATTAAAAAATATCCAAATGCAGATGATGCCCAAATCAAAGATTGCTTAGAATCTAATATTTGCCGTTGTACTGGTTATAAGGAAATTGAAGATGCTGTAAAATCAGTACTGTCTAACGAATCCATAGAGTAAAGACTTTATCCCTTAATACTTCTTTGGGAAAGAGATATTACTAGCGGCACCTATTGGGAATACCTTAGGTGCCTTTTGGATTATGATTGGTTTTGTAGTTGTAGTGCTTGCTCTAGTTGTTGAAGAGCCTGTTGCAGCTGTTGGTGAACCAATTGAAATTGTTGTTTTTGAGCTGGTTGAGCACTATTTTGAGCTTGTTCTAGCTGTTGCGTAGCTTGTTGTAGTTGTTGTTGTGCCAGTTGAACAGCATAAGGGTTAGCTACTTGCGTTGCTTGTTGAATTGAGTTTAATGCCAGCTGAATTGTTTGCTGTGCCATTTCAGCTGCTTGTTGAGCCTGTTGATTTTGTTGCATTGCATGCATACCTCCTTCAGTAATGATTAATCCTGTAGTTATATGATGCCATTATAATTTTATAGTTATACAATTTATAAACACAGGAGCTCACCACCTAGTTCATTAAGTTTTTAGGCAAATCTTTTTAAACTGAGAAACGATAGCTTTTTTACAATAAAACCTATATTGCTCTCCCCCCTTGAACAAAAGGAATCCTCCCCTATTCACTCTCCTTTTTAAATCCTAGTACTACATCTTAATCTCTCATTAATAACCTTCATGCTAGTCATAATTCTCATTGATGTTACTTATGTTTCTTTAATGCATATATTTCTATTTGCTGTAATCTTTCTAATTCTTTTATGCCATAAATTCTATATTCAGCCTCTGTAACTTTACATGGTTTTAACAGACCTACTTTATGATAGTGATGTAATGTTTTCACCGTAGTTCCTGTTAATCCAGCAACTTCTTTCACTGTATACTCCATAAATACTTCCCTTCCTTAAATTGTATATTTTTCCCTACGGTAAACCTTCGGTAAGAGTCAAATTAATTAGAATAAAAATATTTTTGTACTATAATATAGATACGCAAGTTCAAACTTTAATTTTGATATACACGG
Source organism: Clostridium aceticum (assembly GCF_001042715.1). NCBI lineage: Bacteria > Bacillati > Bacillota > Clostridia > Peptostreptococcales > Natronincolaceae > Andreesenella > Andreesenella acetica. The sequence goes on from NZ_CP009687.1 coordinate 2,765,684, forward strand.
TCTACGGTTTCGCCCCAAAACTGTGGGCTGCAAATGTAGCCCTTAGTATATCAAAATTAAGTCCTGATGTTGTTTATCTATATATAACTCTAAAAAAATCCTTCAAATTGTAGTGTAAGGGAAAACATTTTACTATTACATTGAAATTTTGTCAAGTGCAATATTTTAGCAGAATATTGCACTTGACAAAATTTCAATGTTAGTTTACTATATAGTCTGATATCAGACTATTAGGAGGGGTTGTTTTTATGAATTTTCACAAACAATTAATGGAGTTCTATGCTATCTCCAATGAGATAGATGCTTTTTTCACTCAACTGGCAATACAAAGCGGACTTTCCGTAAGTGCACATTGGACTTTATATTTTATCCGTCAATCCCAAAATGGATGCACACAAAAAAGTATCTGTAAACAATGGTCTATGAGTAAGCAAACCGTTAATTCAGCACTAAAAGTGCTGAATAAAAAAGGAATGATTACTTTACATCCTTCCGAGAAAGACAGACGTAGTAAACAGATTCACTTAACACCAGAAGGAGAAGCTTTTGCAAAAAAACATTTGGATGTTATCTTTGCAGCAGAGGAAAAAACCTTTATGGAACTGAGCGAATCGTCACGGACTGCTTTGATTCAAGGTTCCAAAGATTACCTCAATGGGTTACAAAAAAATTTAGCAGACATTTTACAAAAACAACAATCCGAAGAAACAAAGGGGGACTTATGAAAATTCAATTATCAGATCATTTTAACTATCGACACTTATTAAGATTCACAATACCTTCCATTGTAATGATGATCTTCACTTCCATTTACAGCGTAGTAGATGGATTATTTGTATCCAATGTTGTAGGCAGTAACGCACTATCCTCTATCAATATCATTATGCCCCTGGTTATGTCCATCGGTGCTTTTGGTTTTATGCTTGGTACCGGAGGCAGTGCCGTTATTTCAACGTCTCTAGGTGAAGGAAAAATAGATGAAGCAAAGCAGTATTTTACCACCTTGGTTCTTGCCATTATTGCTTGCGGTATCGTTTTATCAGCGATATGCGTTGTACTGATTCGCCCAATTTCGTATTTACTTGGTGCAAGCGATTTATTAATTGAAGATTGTGTGACCTATGGTTCCATTCTAATATTGGGCAGCGTTTTCTTTATGCTTCAAACTTCTTTTCAAACCTTTTTTATTGTAGCAGAAAAACCTAAACTCGGTCTTTTATTGACTGTGGTTTCAGGTATTACTAATATTTTCTTGGATTTTTTATTTATATATGTATTCAAGTGGGGAATTGCAGGCGCAGCCTGGGCAACAGTTAGCGGCTATATTATCGGGGGTGTGACTCCTATTGCTTATTTTTTTGTACATAAAAATCGTATACTGTATTTTACCAAAACCAAACTATATCCTAGAATGCTTCTTAAAAGCTGCTTGAATGGTTCTTCAGAGATGGTAACAAACATATCCATGTCCTTTGTTACGGTACTTTACAACCTGCAAATGATGAAGCTTATCGGAGAATCTGGCGTAGCGGCGTATTCTGCTATTATGTATGTAAGTTTTGTTTTTGTAGCAATTTTTATAGGATTTTCCATTGGTACAGCACCGATTATCAGTTTCCATTATGGTGCTGGCAATAAGGAGGAGTTGAAAAATCTGCTTCAAAAAAGCATTGTTATTGTTTCCGTTGTATCATTCGTCATGGTGATTCTAGCACAGTTATTTTCAAGTTTCATCGCATCCTCCTTTTCCGGAGGTGACACTGCACTTGCCGCTTTTACGAATAAAGGTTTCCGGCTATATTCACTATCATTTTTCTTTACTGGCGTTGGTATATTCGGGTCAGCTTTTTTTACTGCTCTATGCAACGGAGCAGTTTCTGCAACCTTATCTTTTCTAAGAACACTTTTACTGCCTACGGTGATTATCCTTACCTTGCCATTAATTATAGGAATTAATGGGGTTTGGCTGACTGTTGTGCTGGCAGATGGGATTGCCTTTTTTATTACACTTGGGTTTATTCTAAAGAAAAGAAAGCAGTATGGATATATTTGACCATAAATCAGCCGCCATACTCAATGCAGAAAATACTTTTATTTTAAATCGTTTTTCTAAAAGAAACCTTTTGAATATATCTTAATCATATACCCAACTTTTAATATAACAAGTTTCCTTTTCATACTGAAGGTTGGGTAGTATATGTAATCTAATTGTTGCACTCAGTCTCATTTGCTTCCTGATGAATGCTGATCATTATCTAATTGCTACCCTCACGTAGCAGCATACATATGATAATATCAAGTCTCCATCTACAAAATCTCATTGAGGTTTTGGGTCAAATATACTGGTTCTTCCGACTGCTTGCACAGCTCGTAAATCTGATTGTAGTTTTTTCGAATTTCCTCAGAAGCTTTATATTCATCAGCCTTTCATTCTCTCAATCTTCACCAAGACCTCGCAGTACCTGGGGTTGATAGAGAGATGAATATCTCATCTCTCTATAATCAGGTTAAAAACAATAATAAAGCAGTTTCTTGTATAACAAATTATTCAACGAACTACTCCCACTTGAAGAATCGTATTGAAAAGAATATGCATACTGTTGCAAGTAAACTCATCACAAGTATAGGAAACCATGTATTTGCAACCGGAATTCCTAACGATGTAGATTTCAAAAGTTTGATCCCTTGAGTTAGAGGCATAAAATCAGCTACTCTTTGAAGTGGAACCGGCATAATCTCATAGGGTAGAGTTGCTCCGGAAAAAACAAGCATAGGAAAGTATAAAACGCTTGCTAAAACACTTGCTGTCTTAATATTCGAAGCTACACCTCCCACTAAAACGCCAATGCTAAACATAGATATCAATACCAAAATGTAAGCGCTAAAAAATTTGATCCATGACCCTTCCATTTGGTAACCAAAGAATATCGATGCAGACCCATAAATTAAGGCCAATGAAACCATTGAATAGATTGTATATACCAGTACTTGTACAGCAAGTATAAGTGTTGGACTAGTTGGGGTTACTTTAAATCTTTTCAGTATTTTTTTATGCCTATAATCCGCTATTACTAATGGTAGTCCCATAACCCCACCAGCTGCAATGGCAATTGTTGACACGGCACCAAAAGACTGTTCTAAAAATGTGTACTGGGCTCCATCAAATGCAGGTCTATCTCCGTAAATGATACCCAGAATAACCATTATTACTACTGGCATACAAATAGCAAAAATAATCATATCCATTCCACGTACAGATAACTTTAATTCTGTCTTAAACATCGTTTTAAATGCTTTCATTTTCTAAATCCTCCTCATCAGTATACCAAAGATATGCATCCTCAAACTTCTCATAAGGACTCGATTCAATTGCTTCCTTTGCTGTTCCCATAAAAATAATTTTTCCTTTTTTCAAAATACATATTTTGTCACACAAGGTCTCTATCTCATCCATAAAATGAGAGGTTAAAAATATAGTTAAGCCTTTAGCTTTCAAATCAGAAAGTCCTTTCCATACATCACGCCTTGCTCTTGCATCTAGGCCCGTTGTAAGCTCATCTAAAAACACTACTTCAGGGGCAGGAAGTAGGGCAAGTACAATAAATAATCGTTGCTTTTGGCCACCTGAAAGCTCACTAACTTGACTTTTGACTTTATCTAAAAGTCCAAATTTACCTAATAAATCCATATACTCTGAAGTAGTCTTATAAAGTGATTGAGTAACTTTACAAAGTTCTTCTACAGTTATCTTATCTTGATAGTTTGCTTCTTGAAATTGAACACCTACTTTCTCAAATAGCTTTTTACGATGCCTTTGAGGTTCCATCCCTAAAACAGATACAGCTCCACTGTCATACTTCTTCGTACCTAAGATACATTCAATCGTTGTACTTTTTCCTGCTCCGTTTGCACCTAACAATCCGAAAACCTCACCACGATAAACAGTAATATTTATCTTTTCTACTGCTTTAACATCATGATAAGATTTTGTTAAATTTTCCACCTTAATAGTTACTTCCATGTCCATCACTCCTCCTTTTTTTATCCTACTCCAAAATATTAACACCAGAAACAAGTCTGGTGTTAAAGTGTAGGGTTATCTAAAATCTTTTTTAAAGATATAAAGTTGTGCTAATATAGTTTTCATGTTTTTTTCAGCAATTCTCAATGACGTTAATAGATTGTCACAGGCAGAAACAATATCTTCATCATCTTGAGGTGTATCTATCACCATTTTTAAATTTGTTTTAGGATCCCTAGATAGTGCACTTAACATACGCAAAATTGCCGTAAGAGAATAGTTAGCACAACGAAGCGAACGTATAATTTTCAGTCGTTTGGCATCTTTCTCTGTATATATCCGGTATCCATTTTTCTTACGCTTAATTCTCAAAAGACCATTTAATTCCCAGTTTCTTAAAGTATCTATTGTAATCTGTAGATAGTCAGCTGCTTCCTTTCTTGTTAGACATAAATTGGCTGTTTCATCTCCAATAACTGTGTCTGACAACATTTCCTTTACAATTTCAATGGCTTCTTCAGCATTTATCTGCTCCTTTCTGACTTGCTGCAAATAATCTTCAGCAAGGCAAATAGCTTCATCAAATTTCTTTTTCGCTGATAATTTAATAATTTCTACTGCCTTTTTACGTAGGCCATTCTGTAACACCTCTACTTCGAAAGCGATTCGTGCCAGTTTGAATTGCTCTATATGAAAATCTGTAAAAACTCTATACCCATTTTTTTTGCGTTCTGTTTTTGGTATAAGCTCATATGCTTCATAAAGTCTAACTGTATTAGGATGTATTCCTATTATTTGTGCAATATCTGAAGTTTTATATGTTTTCATCTATCCATGTCACCTCCTAATATCTTGTAATTATACCATTCAATAAAAGTCTGGTGTTATAGTGGAATGTTTTAACTTAAATATTTGCTTTTGTTAGACGCACAGCTACAAATTCTTTTTTAGTTTTCACTTACCTCTAGCGTTTGTTTCGCCATCTGTTCATATTCTTCCAAGCCAGATGTGATAGCAAATTCTGCAATATCAACTGGGTATGCAGCAACCAATTCTATGATATGCTCTTTCATCTTTGGCCTCCAAACCTTTTTTTCAATTTCTTGCCTTTCATGGGCTAATAGTTCCATATAATGTGTCTCTTTTGATTCAAAAAAACATAAAAACTACTCTTTGCTATCGACTTTGTTTTTATATTGGCAAGATCTTATTATCCTGTCAATCAAAATAATTAATCACCAAATACTTCTAGTTATGCGTAAAAGCACGCTCCTTAAAATAAAATTTCCCCCAAACATATTAGTCCGAGGGAACACATAAATCCTTCTAAATTTGCTCTATCTTCACATATCTCGAGTTGATGGCATTGATGTCATAGGGTGATTTTTGTACCCTCCATATGTGGGAACATATCCATGCAACTATTAACATGATCTTTTTTCCACATGCGTTTTGATAGCAAGTTTATTTTTAAAATAAAAAAGGAAATGAAGCATTTCATTAAACGTTTTTCCGCCATCCCCTCTTGTTTAATTTCCCTTTACTTTAATCTTGCTTTGTACAACCATAACAGCAATTCCTATTTTAATATTATTTCTTTTAGTCCCCTCCATTTTTTCGTCCTTTCAAATCTCTATAAAGATTCACATCTCTACTTTGCTAACTCTGCGGGGCCTCCCTTTGATATTCATATTTTGTAATTCTTGAAAAACTAATTCCCCTTTATTATTTAATATTTCAACAAAGGTAGATACATCAAGAATATCAATGATCCCTATATCTTCTGCTGTCATACCATTGATGCTGCAAAGAGTGCCAACAATATCTACTGGTCGCATCTTCGTTTTCTTACCTGCATTTATATGTAATTTCATAATTTCTTTACTTAGAAGTTCACCTTTTTCCTTTTTCACTTCTGGTCTAGTATTGATTTTTTTATGAAATTCCTGTTTATAGCTATCTATAGTTTCTTTCCCCGGTCTTTTTTCAAGAGGAATTTCTTGCCCAATATATCGCTGTATATCTTCTAAAAATTTATTTTCATATTTTGTTACAAAAGTAATTGCTTTGCCTTCTCGATCTATACGTCCAGTTCTACCTACCCTATGAACATAGCTTTCTCTGTCTTGAGGTATATCATAATTAATTACAAGAGTAATATTATCTATGTCTATTCCCCTAGCAGCAACATCTGTTGCTACCAGATACCTAAAATAACCTTGCTTGAAATCCTTCATCACCCTTAATCTATCCTGTTGTTCCATTCCACCATGAATCTTCTTGCAAGTATACCGTAGATTTGATAGTTTGTCATAAACATCATCTACTTTTTGCTTTGTATTACAAAATATGATACAACTATCAGGGTTTTCTACTATTGTTATCTCTTCTAGAAGGTTTATCTTCTCTTCTTCTTCTATGTTATATCTTACTTGGCAGATTCTATCTATCGTTGAGCTTTCTTCTATTTCAACATGGATAGGATTTTTGATATATTTTTTGCATAGATCTTCTATATCCTTTGGCATGGTAGCAGATAGCAACATTGTCACACGATCTCTTGGTATATTGCTAATTATCGTTTCTAAGTCCTCTATAAACCCCATATTAAGCATTTCATCAGCTTCATCTATTACAAGGTATTTAATTTTTGATGTATCAAAGGTTTTTCTTTCGATGTGATCTATAATACGACCAGGGGTGCCAACCACCACATGACTTTTTTGTTTAAGTTCCTTTTGTTGAAGGTGAAAAGGAGACTTCCCGTAAATCGCAGGTACTTTTACCCTTTTAAACCTACCTATATTAAAAACATCTTCTTTAACTTGAACTGCAAGCTCTCGTGTTGGCACAATCACTAATGCTTGAGGTTTATTTTCATCCCAATCTAGCAATTCACAAATTGGTATGGCAAAAGATGCAGTCTTTCCACTTCCCGTTTGGGATTTCACGATTATATCTTTGTTCTCTAATAAAACTGGTATAACTTCTTCTTGGACTCTAGTAGGTTTCTTAAAACCTAACATACTAATAGCCTTTAGCAACTCACTACTTAATTTATAATTACTAAAACTTGATTTCGTCATCTGATCAACTCTTTCTTATGAGGGTTTTATTTTTATATTATCCATTATATAACTACATTATTTTCTCTTTGTTAGTATATCTCAGTTTCCAGTTCAGCCTTTAACCATTTCTACTGTTGATTGTATCATTTCTACACTCCAGTTTTTACTTACAGTAAATTCGCCTGAAAGCCCACGGTTTCAATCGTGGGATGAAAGGCGTTTCTTTTAATCTTCTTGTTGCAGTTTCAGTTTAAAACTGATACTATAAATATATGGGACAAGATTATAGAAGAACACAAACAACAGTATCTTTAATAAACTATCATTTTGTTTTCTGTCCAAGGTACAGACGTAAAGTTCTAGTTGGAGAAGTTGAAATAAAATTTAAACAGCTTCTCAATGAGATTTGTAAAGACATTGAAATAGAAATTTTGGCAATAGAATGTGATAAAGACCACTGCCATCTTTTTGTCAATGCACTTCCTCATTTAAGTCCAGCAGACATAATGGCAAAAGTGAAAGGAGTGACTTCTCGATTATTAAGGCAGGAATTTAAACATCTGCGACATTTGCCAAGTCTTTGGACAAGAAGCTATTTTGTATCTACCGCAGGAAATGTATCAAGTGAAACTATAAAACGATATGTTGAAGAACAAAAAACAAGGGGGTGAAACAATGCAGATAACAGTAAAATTTAATATTATTTTGACAAAAGAACAAGTACAACTAATAGAATCTATATCAAAAGAATATATCCATACTGTTAATAGCCTTGTTTCATCTACGCTCCAATCAGAAGAAAGAGTAAAGCTATCATCTAAAGATGTTTTTGCAAATATGCCAAGTGCAGTGAAAAATCAATCTATTAGAGATGCCAAAAGTATCTGTACTAAGTACAAGAAAGCTATCAAGGCTAATTCCAAACTGCCTACTGATAAACAAAAAGTAATCAATGTAGCTACCCTTAAAAAACCTGTCTGTATATGGAATAATCAAAATTATTCACTTAAAGACGGTATTCTTAGTTTTCCCGTTATTATAGATGGGAAATCGCAGCGTATTCAAACTAGAACTATCATGACAGACTATCAGCTAAAACAACTAGAAGGTCATTTGGGAGCATTGCGTATAACTAAGAAAAGCAATAAATATATCGCTCAAATAAGTGTTGAAAAAGTATCTCATATAGTTAAAGGTGATGTTGTAATGGGTGTTGACTTAGGCCTAAAAGTTCCTGCTGTAGCTGTAACCGATTCAGGAAAAACGTTTTTTTTTGGAAACGGTAGGCAAAATAAATACGTCAAACGTAAATATAAAGCGAAACGTAAAAAACTTGGAAAAGCCAAGAAGCTTAAAGTCATTAAAAAGCTTGATGATAAAGAACAACGTTGGATGACAGACCAAGACCACAAAGTAAGTAGAGAAATAATTAATTTTGCAGTAAATAATAATGTTTCTGATATTCGGCTTGAAAAATTAACGAATATCAGAAACACGGCAAGAACAAGCCGTAAAAACGAAAAAAATCTACATACATGGTCATTCTATCGTCTAGCTCAATTCATAGAGTATAAGGCACTATTGAAGGGGATAAAGGTTGAATATGTTGATCCTAAATACACTTCTCAAATATGCCCTGAATGTAAGAAACTAAATAAAGCAAGAGATAGAAAATATAAATGCTCCTGTGGTTTTAAAACACATAGGGATAGAGTAGGTGCTATAAATATAATTAATGCACCTGTAGTAGATGGTAAAAGTCTACTAGCCTAGGGTACTATATGTACTGCTCTAGGAGGGGTAATGGCATACCCTAAGCTTGAGGTCATACTCCGATAGCAGAAATGTACTTCGGTTTAATCACTCAAGAATCCCACTGCTTTAGCTGTGGGAGTGTCAAATCTCTCTAGTTTTTGTCGTTCCTAAAATAGCCATTGCTTCTTTGTATTTGGGATGAATCTTGCCCACCAATCTCCAAAAGGAGCGGTCATGATTCATGTGTATTAGGTGACAAAGTTCATGTATAACAACATAGTCAATGACATTGAGAGGAAATAGAATCAGTTTCCAATGGAAAGTCAAGTGCCTATTTGAGCTACAACTTCCCCATTTAGTTTGATGATTTTCTATGGAGAAGGATTTGTATTTTACTTTAAAATGTGGTTGATATAATTTTAATCTTTCTTCAATTAATTTTTTGCAAGCTTTTATATAAAAGCTCTCAAGTGCATTGGTAATATTAATTTCTCCTTCTTGTGGACTAATACATATAAAAACTTTGCCATCCCATTGTATAGTCAGCTTTTTTATTGACGAATCCACTTTTGTATATAAAGGATAAGACTTTCCTAAATAATAACAATTAATTTCAGATTGTTGTTCCATATCTACGACTCCTTCCAACACAACACAAAGGGACGGTTCTAGCGTGCTATAACTTTCTTATTACACCAAAACTAACTCCAGTTAATCTTTCTATTTGTCTTATTGATAGTCCCCTGCTCTTTAATTCTTTGATTACTTTATCTCTCATTTCTTTTTCAATACTTTGAACTTGTATTGTGTTTTCTACTCTAGCTACTTCTATTATAATTTTTGTTGCTTCTGTATCATCTATTTTAACTCGTTCTTCATACTCAAAGCATTTATCGTTATTCTCTTCCATATTGAATTTTTTAAATAATTCTATAGCTTTTTTCTCATCCTTTCCAAAAATACTTAATATAAACTTTGTATCACATATGACATTCTTAGTTAAATACTCATTATAACTGCTCCATGGATATTTTCTTATATCATTTTCAATACCTGCTTTAATTGGATTCTGATGTATATACCTAAGTACTGTCAAAAAGTATTTATCATTTTCAACTGCCTCACTTTTATATCTATCTTGAAATAAATGACCACTTCTTTTGTGCTTCCAGTTATACCAGTGTACATACCTTACGCCTATTCTCTTAAATACTATTCCTAAATCCTCTATCCCTTCTCTAATCAATAGATGTATGTGATTACTCATAAGACAATAAGCGTATATATCATATCCACATATTTCTTTATATTTCTTAATTGTTTCAATGAATTTTTGATAGTCTTCATTATCTTCAAATATTGTTTGTCCGTTTATTCCTCTAAGCATCACATGATATATTCCTATACTACTTTTTTCCCTTGCTCTTCTTGGCATAGGCAATCACCTCTAGTTAAGTTTAACACAGACCAGAGGTGCTATCAACACAAGAGAACACAACAGAACCGTCCCTTAGTGTCACTTAGTGTCATAGATTTTCTATCGCCTACCTTTTTCAATACCAATCTCCACGAGGCACTTGTAAAACATGGATATAATCAAGCTCAAGATTTTTTTGCAAATTATGATTTTTCTTACATAATACTATTATTTTAGTGCTTTTAAATTTCGCTATTACCCTTTTTGAGTGGCAAGATAATAATGTTCTTCCCTTACTTGGGAGTAGCAGTAATTCCATCACCAATGTAATCTTTATCACCAGTTTTTGTAGCTTGATGCGATTTTCCATTTGTTTCTAATAAGTTGGCGACCAAGATGGAACCAATGATTATTAACCCTCCTAATATTCCTCGAAAGCTCATTGTTTCTCTAAGAACAATGAATGAGCATATTGCAGTTAAAATCGGTTGTGTACATTGAAGCATTGAAACCGTATTGGAGGAGAGGTATACTAATGCCGAATTTTGTAATACATATGCAAGACAAGTGCATGTCAACGCTAAATAAACAATTACTCCCCAGGCCGCTGGTGAGATATTTGGCACTATATTAAAATCATCAAACACCAATGCACAAATAATGCTCATAAATGCTGTAACACCTGCCTGCGTAGCTGAAATAGTAATAGCATCAAGCGATTCCAACGATTTTTTGCCAAATACCAATGAGCCCGATAGTGCTAGAGCTGTAATTAGAGCAAAAACATCGCCTTTATTTAACGTGAATCCTCCTTCATTACTGCAAAGTAAATACAATCCGATTATTACAATTATTTGTAGAGGCAAATATCTGAAGTCATATTTCTGGCGAAGAATAACGATGCCAAGCAGCGGTGTAAAAATGACCGGTAAAGACATTAGAAACCCAACGTTGGTAGCAGATGTCCAATTCAATGCCAAATTACAGGTTATATAGGCAAGAGCCATACATAAGCTTGCTGGAAAATATTGTGAGAACTTAGCTGTTTTCAGTTGGGCGATTACACTTTTTCCAAAAAAAACAAAGAAGATAAATAGTGCTATGGAAAATCTAAAGGTAAGCAACCAAAATGGTGTGATACTTTCATAGGCTACCTTTGTCAAGGGATTTCCAACACCATAGACCACACTTTGAAGCATTATGTAAGATACATATTTAATTTTACTCGGTTTAATTTTTCCCATATAAGCATTTATACCCCCTTAACTTATGTATTTAGATAACTGAAGAGGATACCAACAATCCTCATAACATCTTCTTCACATTTATTATATCATTTTATCAATGAAGTAAGATATACTCACAGAATTAATTATTAGCACACTCCTATTTCTATGCAACCTGCAATTTTACAGACAAATGAAGGCTGATTTGAAAGATCCGAGAGTTGTTAATTATATGTCCGAGTGACAGGGGACGATTCTATGTCACAATATAGTGATAAAAGGACTTCTCCAATTAAGAAGTCCTTTTAAAATTCTAATTAAATCTTCTCTATTAACGCAACACACTTAACATGGCCGGTAGGTTCATCTCGATGTCTTGAGTGAATTTTCTTATATATCCGTCATAGGGAGTATGTCCACAGTTATTTTTGAGATATTTTCCGTTGGTGGTAATATATCCACGGTACTATTATAGTTTTCATCCGTTCTCGGAAACAAGTCAATAAGCGGACCCAACCTGAAAACGGTATTGAATTTTTTAAATAGCTCTATAGCTCTAATTACATAACCCCTACCATGCTCTTTATTTTTTCCTGATTTCTTTTGACAGGCTTCATCTATCTCATGTTGCAAAACTAAACATAGAGGTTCATTTCCTGCCATAAATCACAAAATTTTCTAACAACTTTATTTAACGCAAATAGTCATATCATAAAATCCATATAACCTAAAACCCAAACCTTGAACCTATTAACCGTCTTACACCGTATTTAACAATTTATATTCAACAATACATAACATTTAATATATCGTCTCTGTTAAGGATAATTAGTCTAAAAGAATAACTGCAAATTATTATAATTATTGATCTTACTGGTAAATAAATTTTTTGAATTATTAAACATAGTCTTTATATGTTTCTGTTTATAATGTAAAATAGTGATAATATCTAACTATTCCAAGAGGAGATGAATGGCAAATGGATAAAAAGAATGTAGTAATTATAGGGGCAGCAGGAAGAGATTTTCATAATTTCAATACATATTATAGAAATAATGACAATTATAGAGTAGTGGCATTTACTGCAGCCCAAATACCAGATATAGATAATCGTAAATATCCAGCAGAGTTAGCTGGTAATTTATACCCAGAAGGAATTCCTATATATCCTGAAGAAAAATTATCAGAAATAATAAAGGATTTAAATGTAGATGAGTGCGTTTTTGCGTACAGTGATGTAAATTATTCGACTGTAATGGGTATAAGTGCAATCGTTAATGCAGCTGGTGCAGATTTCAAACTTTTAGGACCAAATAATACTATGATAAAAAGCAATAAACCTGTAATTTCTGTATGTGCAGTTAGAACTGGATCAGGGAAAAGTCAGACATCTAGAAAGGTTATAGAGCTACTTATGGCCCAAAACCTAAAGGTTGTTGCAGTTAGACATCCTATGCCATATGGCGATCTTTCAGAACAAAAAGTTCAAAGGTTTGCTTCGTTAGAAGATTTAAAGAAACATAAGTGTACTGTCGAGGAAATGGAAGAATATGAACCGCATATTACTCGAGGAAACATTATATATGCTGGTGTAGATTATGAAGCCATTTTAAAACAAGCTGAGCTAGATCTCGATGGTTGCGATGTAATTTTATGGGATGGTGGGAACAATGACTTTTCTTTCTACAAGCCAGATCTTGCCATAACAGTCCTAGACCCTCATCGGCCTGGCCATGAATTGAGTTACTATCCTGGAGAAGTTAATCTAAGAGCTGCGGATGTAGCAATCATTAATAAAATAGATAGTGCTAGTAAGGAAGCAGTAGAAAAAGTTGAGTCAAACATTAAAAAAGTTAACCCAAATGCCTTAATTATAAAGGCTGAATCAAAAATTACCGTGGATAATCCAGATATTATAAAAGGAAAGAGAGTTTTAGTTGTAGAGGATGGTCCTACTTTAACCCATGGAGAAATGAAAATAGGTGCTGGTGTAGTTGCAGCCCAACGTCTAGGGGCAGCAGAACTTGTCGATCCCCGCCCTTACACAGTAGGTAAATTAACTGATACATTTAAAATCTATAAAGATATTGGTGCTCTTTTACCTGCAATGGGCTATGGTGAACAACAATTAAAAGACCTAGAAGAGACAATAAATAATACGGATTGTGATTCTGTAATAATAGGGACGCCGATTGATTTAACAAGAATAATTAACATTAATAAACCTACTACAAGAGTACATTACGATTTAGATGAAGTGGGCAGCACAAACCTTACAGAAGTATTAAATGATTTTATTAAAACACATAAATTATAACTCTTTTATCTAATAAGATATATTCTTTTGGATATATCTTACTCCTGACAAGTTAGAATGCAAATGTAAATAAAAGAAATCCTAAATTCAAAAAGGATTTCTTTTATTTTTGTCGAATAAAGTAAGAATAATACTTATTCGTATCCACCTACGACATCCGACGCATAAAGGCACAATTAGATAAAGTAGGTTTTTGCTTCATCTATTTCTGTTCTTCTTTGTTAATGTTACTCAATTAGCTCACCCCACTATTTAAAATATTACTCCTCATACTCTGCCGTTCCGTGCCGTATACAACCAAACATATAACAGCTTCCCATTACTTGAGGATGGAAGTCTATCAAAGGACGATGACCTTCTCTAACCTTCTGGAATAAAGCCTTATATTGTTCTATATCCTGGACATAATCTTTTATGTGCTCTAGCTGCTCCTCATGGGTATAATAATCATCTTTCAGGATTTCCTCCATTAACTTCTGGGTATCCAAGATTACCTTTTTAAGCAATGCTTCTGCCTCCTGCAAATTTCCACACTGTAATAAAGAATACTGATATTGGCTAATCCATCTAGGGGAAATTCCATAGAACATCTTAGGCCCCTGTGCAGCATGAAACATCTCATTTGCCTTAGCGTAGCTATGGACTTCATAGTAGATTTCAGCTATTTCTAGAAAACCAATATCTAAATGAATTGGATTTTTTCCTGCTTCTAAATAACGCTTTACGTATAACTTTAATTTCTCTGCTACTTCTTCAGCCTCTTTTATATTTCCTAGCTGAGCCAAGGAAACACCGTAGCTAAGGACAGAATTAAGATATTCATCCCAAACGTCATAGTTAAGGATTGAATCTAGATAATCATCCTTCATCCTATTTTCAAATTCCCATGCTTTTTGAAAACAAACTGCTGCTTCTTTGATTTTCTCTTGCTTATACAAAGCAACCCCTAAATTATTTAAAAGTGAAGAACTTTCTTCAATACCAATAGCCTTTTTAAAAGTCTCTTCCGCCTTTTGGTAAAGCTCCAAATCTAAATAGGCTTCCCCCAACAGTCCATAGGGAAATTTTGAGCTGGGATTCAGCTTTATAGCCTTTCCCAATAATTCTACAGCTCTTTGATGGTCATCGTACTCAATTTGATAGAAATATGCAAGATTATTTAATGTCTGAACATTAGGGTTGATGGCTACAGCTCTTTGAAACATCTGTAGGGCCAGATCTATATCGTTAATTTCTAATGCTATAATACCACACCAGTTGATTAGCTTTGTGTCTTTAGGATTTCTTTTTACCTTTTTCTTAAGCTTATAAACCAACCTCTTTCCTATTTTCCTATGCATCTGCCAATCATCAGGATGCTTTTTTACTCTTCTCTCAAATTTTCTTATATAGGCCTCTAATTTCATGGAACCCCTACTTTTCCCTATTTTTTATATGCTTTATCAATGGATAGCCAAACGGTATCATTATCAAAAGTAGTTTCTATTTTTGTCAATCCATCCTCGGTCTGGTACATTATAATTTGCACACCTTTCTTTTATTATACACCTTTCATCAAAACACTCCCAGTATTATACAAAAATAGGCTAAGTTTACGTGCCATTTTATCGACCCAGACTTAGCCTCTAATAATATAATACTTCATTTAAACCCATTATTTATGTGATTTGATACAATCAGTTATATTATACCAAAATGCTTCAATGCATCTTTGATTGCTTCCACCTTTTCAAGTATTGGTTGTTTTTTCGAATTTTTCAACTCATCTACTGCATTAGGTACCTCATGCCTGGGTAACCCCAAATTTCTTTTTACTTCTGCAATATAAGCCGTATGCACCTTGAAGCCATACTTGCTTTCTATATACTCTTGTATCATCTTCTCGGTAACTCTTTCGCGTACTCTTTAAAATTCTGTTTGTTCAACAATTTTGCCCACAGGAATTTTCCCTTCACACTCGCTAAACTCCACATTTACGTTGGTATATGTGTCTGCTTTTTTGTAGGAACGAAGTACACCCGTCTCAACATGGGTTTTGATAGGATGATGATAAAATTTCGTATGAAAATAATGAGTTCCCCCCCAGGGTAGTTCCCCAAAGACGGAGTACTAGCTTCTTCCAAATTATATACGTAACATCTATAATTACTACTCTTTCAAATCCATAGATTGAAAGAATTGCTCGGCTAATTAAATCTATTTAGTTTCTAATATTCCATTATTTCATAATTACTTCATTTAGAAAATCCACCATTATTTGAACAAATTCTTTAGGCTTTTCAAAATGAATATCATGACCAGATTTTATTGTTATCATCTTACTACCTTTAATAAGATTTCGAACCCGTTCTGCATCCTCATCACTATTGGCAGCGTATAGCACTCCATCCTTTCCATACATAGTCTCTGCCTTAATATACATGGTGGGGACATCAATTCTTGATAATGTTTCTTCTTGATCAAGGCCCTCAAACCACTCACCTGTATAAAAGGTCTCTGTAAATTCCAAATCAAATTCATCCAGATATAGAGTTCCATGAATCCACTTATATGGCACATACCGTAGCTTTAGTGGTTCACCTGGATTCTTTTCTCTATATTTTCTAGCACTGTTTGCAAGCAGTATCCTTAAATCTCCGAATAATCCCCACATATAACTGTTTTCCAGATAGTATACTACAAAGTCATCTACTTCTGATTGATTTAAAAAACCATGGGCAACCTCCATATTTTCATACCATACGAAGGTATTTTGCATTTCCTCTGGCTCAACGCTAAAAAATGGCGGATCCTCTAAAACAAGTCCCAACACAAGTTCTGATGCATTTGCTGCAACCCAGGCTGCTAAGATACCACCGGAAGAATGACCCGATATCACAACTGCTTCTCCAATGACATTTTCAATAAACCATATAAAATCCTTCCCCATGGCTACCCCTGTGTACTTTGTGGAATCATGACTGGATTTTCCATGTCCATGACAATCAATTGCGTACACGTGATAATATTTAGCAAGGTCAGGTAAAACCCTAGCGTAATCCTCCCACTTCATCGACTGGCCGTGTATCAAGAAAAGAGGAGGTCCATTATCTGGCCCTTCTACATAATTTAAAACTGTTCCATCATCTAACTTGATCTGCTTCTCCTCAAAGCCTGCCTCATAAGTTTTTAGCAGTGGCTTTTTATCATAGTTCATATTGGTATATGCATAAATACTAATAGCAATTATGGTAATCGCAACAATGACGGCTATACATATAAAAAATATCTTCAACATACTAAATCACCTCTCCCCTTTTCTCTTTTGATTCACGCCTTTATGGATATTACATCTTATTATTACTTTTGCCTCTTAATTGTTATTTGGATGCTTTCAATCACATTCCTCTTCTTCCTTAATTTCCTGTGCCTTTACTATTTCTTGCGCAAAATGAAGAAAAACATCATTTTACATAATTGCCAAACCACCCTGTGCCTCATCTCCCAAAACTAGTAGGCTATCACCTGCTGCGATTTTGCATATTTCCCTAGCCTTTTTAGGAATAACAATTTGTCCACATTCTCCAACCTTTACTAATCCAAATATATGTTTTCCCTTGGGTTGAGGTCCATTTACACCTTTTTCTTCCTTGTAATTTACTAAATCATCCAATGTCACCCCATATAACTCTGCTAATGCAATTACTTATATCAGATATTGTTTCTCTATTTTCCCATTTTGCAACAGCTTGTCTAGAAACCCCTATTTTATCAGCAATCTCCTCCTGAGTATATCTGTAAAACTTACGTAAGTTTTTTAGATTCATATTAATCATACGTTTCACACCCTTCTTAATTATTATACCTAACTCAACTTGATTATCTACCAATTAAATAATTTTGAGTAAATATAGTCACATAACTTGAAGTTTATAGCAAGTATTTTCTACTGAGATAGTTGTCCCCCAAAATTAATTTTCTTTATTATATCAAATAAAAATCCCTATAAAGTGGACTTTTAATACTGTCTACTCTATAGGGTACATTTTAACTCGTCTAGGGGAACATATACACATTATGAATTTTTATATAAAATCTTCTAAACTTCCGATTTCAACCTATTCCTTCTCTATGAATACCACACACTCAACATGGATCGAGCTGATGGCATTGATGTCAGAGGGTGATTTTTGCCCCGTACGTTTGCGGGAACATATCAATAGATTTTTGGTTGCTTTTCTTAAAATTGGCTTTATAAGACTTTAAAAATAAGGTTATGATAAATTTAATGACATTGATTAATAATTATTTGAGTGATTACAAAATGAATCCTGCGGCTAAAGCAGCTAATACGATCAATGGTGCTGGAATTTTTTTTGTAACTAGAAGTACAACGGTACTAAGCATAACAAGAGTATTATCGATTGCAAATCCACTCTTTTGCATCAGGATTATTGCAGCCACGGTAATAAGTCCACCAGCAACAGCAGTAATACCTTTCAAAGATACTTTAATTCCTTTAATCTTCTTTAAGTTTTCCCATATTGGATATACGAAGTAAATTAAAAGTAGACCTGGCAAAAATATTCCTATCCCTCCTGCAATAGCACCCAGAACTTGGGTTAATACACTTCCTCCACGGGCTGCCATCCCGCCTGCATAGGCGCTAAAGCTAAACATCGGCCCTGGTAGTCCTTGTACCAGTCCAAAGCCAGTTAAAAACTCCTGATTTGTCATATACTGATTCACTTCTACTAACTCACTATACATTAGCGGTACTACTACCTGTCCGCCTCCGATAACTAGGTAACCATAGCGGTAAAAACTTTCAAACAAACGGAGAATTCTGTTATCCCATACAAAAGTAAGAAGAAGGCTTCCTAATGCAAAGATTCCAAAGGCAATAAGGTACTTCCAAGGAGGGGTTAATTTAACACGGTTCCAAAGATCCTTCTCTTCTGAAGTAATAATACTTACCACGCCACCAATAATCAATACCAACGGAAAGATCCAAGGTGCCCGAATAAAGTAAGTGATTACCCCTCCCATTATCAATAACAGCAAAGTGATCTTGTCTTTTACTACCTTGCGCCCTATGCGATATGCAGCTACGACAATAAATCCTACGGCTATGGGACCGATATAGCGCAGCACATCCTGCGATATATTCATGCTGCTAAAAAATTGGCTTAAAAATGAAAGTAACATCATCAATGTAAGTACCGGTAAAGCCCATACCAATATAGTTAGAAAAGCTAACAATGGCCCTCCCATTTTATGCCCAATGGCAACAATGGTTTGTGTACTACTTGGACCAGGTAAAATTCCTGTTAAAGCGATCAGTTCAACCAGTTCTTCTTCAGTTAAATACTTTTTCTTCATAACCAGTTGCTCTGTAAAAACACCGTAATGGGCTTCAGGACCTCCGTAAGCCCCCAAAGAACAAATGAATACATCTTTAAGAAATGTACTCCATTTAATAGTTTCCATTTTCTTTTCTCCTTATTTACTTAGTTTTATCCGACTTTCCAGCCATGCTCTTCAAGACGTTTATAGATAGCAAACCAACCATCTTTTTCAGAAAGTTCTTCTGGTGTTCCACTCTCTACAACTCTACCAGCATCCATTATGTGTACAGTATCGGCATCAATGATTGCAGAAATCCTATGACTTATTGTAATAATTGTGCGATTTGAGCTGACTTGTCAAATGGCTTTAATAGTACCTTCTCTGTTAATGCATCTAGAGCAGATGTTAATTCATTCAATAAAAGAATCAGTAATGTTTTATTTTTCGTATATGCAATCATATTTTCGGTATACACATAAAAAACGCTTATTAAGTTTTTTATAATTGTTCCCTCATTCTACCATGGCCTCCAGAACAGATCATAAGCTTTCCCCTAACTCAGCTAATATATATCTTTTCACTTCTAATCATCTATTTAACTGCCATACAGAATAATTCAATAGTCCAGCAAAACTTACCCAAAGTATGTATGGAACCATTAAATACCCTGCAATTTTATCCAGTCTATAAAATTTAGCAGTAGTAATAACGATCAATACCCACAATAATATCAACCATACTAAAGCAAATCCTCTTTGTTCAAACCTGAAAAATATTATAGTCCAGAAAAAGTTCACGAAAAGCTGTGCTGCATAGAATAATAACGCGCTTTTTACTTGTGGATCTTTGAAGCCAAGACTATATATTCTATATGATGCAATTCCCATAAGTACATATAATATAGTCCAAACAACAGGAAATACCCATCCAGGGGGAGCAAATGAAGGTTGGATTAAATTTTGATATTGCTGCATTGTATCTCTAGTAAAAAACGAGCTTAATGAACCTACAGCTAGAGGTATTGCTATAGCAATAATAAAACCTACAATACTTCCTTTGTTAAGAGAATGTAATTTTCGCATTTACACCACTTCCTCGTTATAAGATTACTACATTATATTTCACAACAGGGTAAATATGCTCTTTTAATATTGTTTCCAACAACTCCACTCTCTAGCATCACTTTAATGCCATGAGGATGCTTATGAGAACTGGTTCTTAAAGCTTCTTTGTTGCTCTTAAAGTCATCATACACATAAAATCCCAATGGAACAAACCCTTCCCTCCCAATTGCTAATGGTCCGCAGTCATAACTGCATACACCATATCGATTCCATGAAACCTTATATCTCAAGGAATTTAAGATTTGTTCATCTTTAAAGATTGTGGGCGGATCAATTGATAAATCAATTTTATTGTACATGGAAACCAAAACATGATCTCTTACATCATCTTCAGGCAGTACATCAGATTTAAAGTATACATCAAAAGCATATTCATGAAGTCCAAGCCTCAACCACCAAAAGTTCTGTAAATATTCCCACGCAAGTGAATATTCCTTGTCCTTGATAAAAGACTCAATTTTGATACGCCTTTCCCACCCCCAGCATAAACACTACCTACAATAGTTTTTTCATTTCTTAGTGCTTCCCAAAAGCCAATCCCAATATCATGTCTATGGAGGTAAAATGCATCACTAAGTACAATATTTTTATTTTGCAGGTGAGAGTATTCAACCTCTAGATATTATCTGAACCTTTCTCTTAAATCTTCAATCAATAATTCGTTATTGCTTAATGGCAAATTCTCCACCTCTGCTATATGTATTCTAAAATAAAAACAAAACCCTCGAATATGCACTCGAGGTTGCTTGAATATTTGCATATTGTCCTACTTAAAATTATAAGATATTTCCAAATATTTATCAATGTAAACTCGGGGTAACTTAAAAAAGCCGACTCAGATCATCGATCCAAGTCAGCCAGATAGTCCCTTATTATTACCCATCACACTCCATCTCTGTTCCATCCATAAACTGGATAACAATCTTTCACGTTTCAAAGACTTTGATATGGTCCAAGGTTCTTAAGATGAAATCCGTATCGATTTCTTTGATGTGTTTAGCTCCTTCTGTTATATTGGTAAACGCTGCGAGAGCTTCCCATTTCCTCTTTAACTCTTCACGATTGTCAAGTAATGCGTTCCCAGAGAGTATAAAGGAATCTATAAGTATGGCTTTATTGATGTGTCTGTTGATTCAAGAGTCATAGACTAATTTTCCTACATAAGATTTTTCTCAATATATTTCAGTAATAACAACTCCTTATTCTCCACTGAAACCACCCATCTGGGTTAGTAGTTGATTTAAGGTTTGCTCCCGCTCATCATTGCCTCCTAAACCTCCATTGTCACGTTTTTTACCGAACACTATGAACTAAATATGCACTGTTGATCAAATTAGTTTCAATGATATAAAGCCATCCTTTTAACTTTTTTCGGATGACTTTTCATTACACCACTTCCTTTTTATTTATTTTAGCTTTAGTTTACTTAGCCTTTGATTTAATTCATGGGATTTTGTCTCCATATGACTGACACCATCCAACAGATTTTGAATTGTTTTTGCCTCCCCATCTATACTTATAGCCACTTCCTTTGTCGATTGGGTATTTTCCTGTGTAATCTTCTCTAGGTTTTCCATGCTATCAGAGAGAATAGCTATGCTAGCATTAATTTCCTGACTTGATGCCGATACTTCCCCTATCATTCTTGAAACCTTATGTATTGAAGTGGTAATATGATTGAATCTTGTGATCACTTCTTCCATCTCTAGATCACTTGCTGATTTTTGCTGGGTAAGTTCCTCCATGGATTTAGAGGCATTACTAATTCCCTTTTGTATATCTCCTAAAAGCTTACCTATTTCACTAGCTGATTTTGAAGATT
The DNA here is from genome assembly GCF_001042715.1 of Clostridium aceticum. Taxonomy (NCBI): domain Bacteria; kingdom Bacillati; phylum Bacillota; class Clostridia; order Peptostreptococcales; family Natronincolaceae; genus Andreesenella; species Andreesenella acetica. Next base: position 2,787,762 of record NZ_CP009687.1, read on the forward strand.
CTTCTGCTAATATTTTTACTTCCTCCGCAACTACGGCAAATCCCTTACCATGCTCCCCTGCCCTAGCTGCCTCTATTGAAGCATTCACGGCTAGTAGATTTGTTTGTTTGGAGATGGCCGTAATAACGTCAACTATATTGTTAATTTTTGTTGAATATTGACCTAATCTAAGCATAAATTCCGTCGTTTCATTTACAACTGTCCCTACCTTTTCAAGCTGCCATTTCATTTTTTCTACAGCCTCGTTTCCTTTTTGGGAATTGATTTCAGTGTCTATTACTTCTGCTGTTACCTTTTGAGAGTACTCTGCAATTGCCTGGATAGCTTGATGGATTCCTTCAGTAGATTTAGTCATCTTTGATGCTTCCTCCGATTGTGCTATCATTCTATCTGTTACATTTTCAACGGTAGTGTTCATTTCTGCAAAAGTTATATTTACCTCCTCAAAAGACTTTGAAAAATGTTTACTGGTATCTACTAAATAATCGGCATTTTCATTTACCTTTAATAAGAGATCTTGTATTGTATCCAAAATTTGATTGGTACACTTAGCTAATTCACCAATTTCATTGTTTTCTTCAATATTAACTCGCTTTGTGAAGTCTCCCTTAAGCTCTGCTATTTCCTTCATTTTGGTTAATAGCCCCTCGATAGAACGACTTTGTCTCATGGTTATAAAGCGGACAATGCCCCATATAATCAACAAACTAATTGCCATAATCCCTACCAAAATACCCAGTAATATCATCTGTAACTTTAATAATACATTTATATTGATATCCATTCCTAAAATAGCAGTTACTTCATCATTTTGTATAATAGGTATGTAGGCTGCCACATAGGCTTCTTGGGTGAAAAAGTCTTGCTCTATACTCGTAGCGTGGGGAGTAGCCGTCTCATAGACCAATTCCTTCTCTTTATTGTCGTAAGGAAAAGGCATGCCAATCTGCAATTTTTCTTCTCTAGATGCATCTACAACATAGATCCATTCATCCCTTTGGTCTTTTGCAAAAATATAGATATGAGGTACTATATCTTCAGTTAAGCTAGAAATTTCCTCTAAAATAGCTTCAATATTTCTATAGTTGGAATCCTCTGGATTCTTTTCTTTGATCAATTCTTCTAGGTTATGTTGGGCTAATTCCCTAGAAGCAATTCTCCCCATAGTGTTTAAAGACAGTGTCAGCATCTGTTGCCCTACTGTATTTACTGCGGTATAAATAAAGAATCCAAACCCTAAAAACAAAACAATGATTAGCATCATAATGTTTTTTGTCCACTGCTTCCGTAAAGTTGTCTTTTTGTTCCTTTCAATAAAAAAACCCATAGTAATCCCCCCTAATAATGCCAAAATTGTCTTCAACCTTTAATTAAAGTAATTTAATTAAGACTCCATTTGGATAAGCTTTAAAACTCCATCCAAATGCAAAATCCTGTTACTCAAGGACTTTGCATTTCCCATCTCCCGCTTACACAAATGGAAATCTTGGAATTGCAAGTCATCGGATAAATATGTGCATTATGAACTATGCTGTTTTACATCTCCTCTTAGTTTTAAGGAAGGTCTATTGATAACTAACTGTTGAGCTATTTGAAATAGATTGCTTATGCCCCAGTATAGGGTCAAACCAGCAGGGAAGCTTCTTCCCCACCAAAAAATCATAACAGGCATGAAATATTTCATCATAGCTTGAGTTACATCTTGTTTTCCTCCTGAAGTTGACATCGTCGCACTGGATAGGTAGGTGGTTAGCCCTGCAAATAGGGGTAGTAACCAAGGATCTTCTTGGGATAGATTTGGTATCCATAAAAAACCCGCCTCTACTACTTCCTGGGAAAATCCAAAATCTACAGGGTTTCTTAATACGGTAAATAAGCCAATAATAATAGGAAACTGAATTAGTAGAGGCAAACACCCTCCAAAAGGGCTAACATTGTATTCCTTATACAGTTCCATTACTTTTATATTCATCTGTTCTTGATTATTTTTATATTTTTCTTGTACTTCTTTAATCTTTGGTTGAAGCTCCTGCATTCTTTTCATAGATTTTGTTTGTTTCATCGTTAAAGGCACCATTGCTAGCTTTACGATAACTGTAAATACTATGATAGCTACACCATAGCTACCGGTTAGCTGAAATATTATTCTTAAAAGTGCACCTAAGGGTTGTACGATAACGTTCAAATGAAAACCTCCTATAATTTGTTATTTCCTTACATCTTTTTTACATTAATGGGGCAAAAACCCTCAAAATAGAAGACCCTACAGCCTTATGCCACTTAACATTCTGTAAATCCTCCAAAGTAATTTTCCTGCACAATTTCAAAGTATCTAGAAAATCTTTTTTCATCTCCATAACACCACTACAATTATACATCCAAACACCACATTCAAAGTGTAGGTATAGGCTCCTATAATCCATATTGATTGTACCAACGACACCGTACTCATCATCTGATATATAGGTTTTGGAATGGATGAATCCTGGGGTGTATTCATAGATTTTTACTCCGCTTTCAATGAGAACCCTATAATAAGATCTAGTAACTGCATGAACATACCATTTATCTGCACAATGGGGAGTAATTATGCGAATATCAACGCCCCCCTTAGCCGCTGATGTTAGAGCTGTAACCATTTCATTATCGATAATCAAATAGGGAGTTGTAATATATACGTATTTCCTTGCCTTATTAATTAAGTTCAGATAAACTATTTCTCCAACGGTTTCCTCATCTAATGGACTATCTGAAAATGGTTGAATATATCCAAGTCCATTTCTTAATTTTACCTGTGGTAAGGTGATAGGCTTAAATTGCTGGAAATCTTCTGCTATCCCTCTAATATAATCCCACATTGATAGAAACATTACCGTCATACTCCATACAGCTTCACCCTTGAGCATAATGGCAGAATCCTTCCAATGACCGTGCTTTTGAAACTTGTTTATATATTCATCTGCTAAGTTAATCCCTCCTGTAAAACCCGTATGTCCATCAATGATTGTAATTTTACGATGATCCCTATTATTGAGCATGGGGGATAATAGTGGAACTAAAGGGTTGAACACACAGCACTTAATTCCCATCTTTTCAAGTTTTTTATTATACCTATAGGGTAGCGTGAACAAGCAGCCTGCGTCATCGTATATAACACGAACATCTACACCCTTTGATGCCTTTTCTACTAAAATATCAAGTATGCTATCCCACATAATACCTTCCTCAATAATGAAGTACTCTACAAAGATGTAATGTTCTGCTTTTCTTAGCTCTTCCTTTAGTTTTTCAAATTTTATTTCTCCTATGGGAAGGTATTCGGACACTGTATTGTGGTAGGGTGGATAATATCCATAGTTTTGAATATATCGGGACTGATTAGCAGCAATTTCATTTTCTTCCTCCAGCTCTCTTATAATTGATTCTTGAGGGGGCAATGCCTTTTTCGTCCTATCTGCTATAGATTTCATCTTATGCTTTGCTCGTTTGCTTAGCTTGTTTCTTCCCCAAAAAATATAAAACAGTCCTCCAAAAATAGGAAATAACAATATAGCTATGATCCAAGCTATTTTATAAGAAGGATTAGTATGATTATTTATAATACCTAATACTACAGCTATACTAATCAGTATGCTTCCCCCATAAAAAAATATAAAATAATCATTAAATTTTGAGATTACGCTTATCAAAACTCCTAACTGTAACAGTACTGCAATAACTAAGAGAGTAATTCTGTGCAACACAAATTTTTTAACAAATTTCATTTTCCTCATCTCTCTAATTTTTATAGTAAAAGCAATATTAAATAGAATTATTGATGGGTAACATCAGATAAGATTTCTTATTAACCTTTAAATACCTTCTATGCTCCCACCTAGTATAATGAGTGAATATGAACTCATTATGAACTCAATTTATATTTTTGTAGTATACTAAAATACACCCAATTCTTGACAATCTACACTTGCTTCACTTCTTACTAAAATTAGTTGTTAAGATCACCTGTTAAAAGTAATTTTTTCATGCTTTTATCTCCGCTTTATACCCTAGTCTTCTAACTGTAACAATCTCAAACTCACTGCAATCAGAAAACTTTTCCCTCAGTCGCTTGATATGAACATCTACTGTACGCTCGTCAGTTTCTGCCTCCATCCCCCATATTTCGTCCATTAGTGTTGTCTTGTGAATATTTGCTTAGGATAGCTAAGAAACTTAAATAAAAGATAAAACTCTTTTTTAGGCAAAATCATTGTACTATCTTTACTATTCACAGTTAAAGTATTATAATCAAGCTCTATTTTACCAACTACTAACCTAGACTCATTAATGATTTGAGATCGACGTAATAAAGCAGCTACACGTAAAATCATCTCATCCATATCAATAGATGTAGTTCATCAATAGCTTTTCATTCTACTGAATTCATGATAGACCTATTATAGTGACCTAATATGAACTGAATATGAACTTCACAGTCTAAACTATATATTTAATATTAAGAAAGAATACCGGCACATGGAAATTAGTAAATGCCAAGAAATTGACGTATAGAAATCCAACTTCATAGCTGATACAATAAATCCAGCTGACTTGCCTACACAACGCTTCAACGCTCATATTACTACTTACGCTGGTTGCTGGCTACAAGACTGCTTGACCACTATCTTGACTGGACTTTCACCAGTAAGCAATTAAAAGTTTTCAACTGGACGCGCATAGCCTTACCACGCATTCAACATGGGTTGAGCTGATAGAATGAATTTCATTCAATGTGTCCGTAGGTGGAAACATATTCATGGCATTTAGGCACTATCGGTATAAGGGAACATATCAATCAGTTATAGTCCTTTTCCAAATGTTATAAGCGATGCTTACAGTTCCGATGTTGAGCAGGTTTGTGGAAGCGAGTGCGGCAAACTTGACCTAGGATAGCAGATGTAATAAATATTAAGACAGTCCAATAGTTTCTTTATAGCAATTTGGTAGTGTAAATAATCTGTGCTTAAGTGAAAATAACAACTCCTTTCTGGCAAGAATTAGTATATAATTCCAAATCAGAAAGGAGTATTTTTATGGGTGTATTACCAAAAGAAGTCTTAAGGGAAATGATAGCAGAAGGAAATTTAAAGACAGTAGATGATCTGCATTCTTTCCTGTAGGATCTTTTTAAAGATGCCCTGCAGGAAGTGTTAGAAGTAGAGCTTGATGTAGAATTAAGCTATGCTAAAGGAGACAGAAAAAAAAGAAACAGATAACTGAAGAAATGGTTATGGAGAAAAGTTTCTTTGTTAGCTAGTAGTTCGTTTATAGTTTTTATAACTGCTGTCTGCAGTATACAATACTTGGTAAAACATACTTGCTACTACAAACTCTCCTTTTACCATTTTTGCCATTTCGAATGTTTGTCCTCCTCACCAGTCCTTCCTGAATCTGCATAAAGAGGTCCCGTGAGATAATAGGTTCATGACTATTTTCCACATAATACTGGGGAACGATGCCGTTATTCTTGACTCGCTTTTTAGAAAGGAAATCTACTGTATAGGTCTTTTGCAGGAGTGCATCTCCGATGTACTTCTCATTCTGCAGTATCTTTTTCAGTGTTTCAGGTCTCCATTTTTCTTTTCCCGCCGCGGTTAGAGTCCCATCTGCCTCTAACCCTCTTGCTATATGCAAAAGGCTGGCTCCCTCGAGGTATTCCCTATAAATTCGTTTTACAATCTCTGCACCCTCAGGGTCAATCACCAGTCGCTTATCTTCATCCTTAGTGTACCCTAAAAACCTGTTGTGGTTGACTTGTACTTCGCCCTGTTGGTAGCGATATTGAATGCCCAGTTTCACATTTTGGCTTAAGGACTGACTCTCTTGTTGGGCAAGGGAAGCCATGATGGTAAGTATAATTTCTCCCTTGGAATCCATTGTGTTGATATTTTCTTTCTCAAAGAAGAATTAAATTACTATTTGCTTCTTCTCTTTTAAATTTAATTTTCACTATAATAATTTTCCAGTTCTATTTGTGCATCATTTGGGATTTCATCCCACTTTACTTCATCATAAGATGTTACTTCGTTTTCATTCTTAACATAGAGCATTAAATATGCACCTTGTCGTAATTCTTTACCTGCAGAGAATTCTACATCTATTGGTTTTCCTTTTTTATCAAAGGCTTTTTGCTTGTATATATATCTAGTTATTACTTCCTCACTAGTCAACCTATCTTCCATAATTTCTGTAGGTTCTATAACTTCTATATATACATTATTTTTTCCAATCCTATTAATATCACAAGCAGTAAATACTCCTACCAACATTAATATAGCTAAAATAACAAATGTCTTTTTCAAACTTATTCTCCTCCTCTATAATAAATTGATAAAATCCATTAAATCAACAACTCCACGTATTGTAAATAATTCAAGCCCCATCACTTTCTTGTCTTTAATTATTTATTTGATGCTGAGTAAAACCAATTTCTTAAAACTTTGTTTATCACAGAGACATTTTAATAACTCTCTTATAATAAACCACAGATAGAATGCAAAAAACTGAGTACAGTGCTGCATACAATCCCATGACAATGATCATCGGCGTCCATAGCTCGGTACCGAAAAAGAACCAGCCTGATTTGACGGCAAAGTAGCTGTGCAAAAGGCCAAGTATAAGAGGGATACCGAAATTGAATAGCTGCTTTCTTAGTATTCCTTGCAGAAGATCTTTTTGAGTGAAACCTAGCTTTCGCAGTATCTTGTAATTTAGTTGTTCTTCGTCCCCTTCTTCCACTTGTTTAAAATAAAGGATACAGCCTGATGTGATCAAGAAGGCGAGACCAAGGAAGCCAACACTGAACATGGTAAAGCCCATATCGATTTTTTGCTCCCGATCCACTGAGTATTGAGAGCTATTACCGAGATCTTGACTGAATGGCATATTGTTAAAAAGTTTATCAGCTGCTTTCACTGTTCCTCTATCATCTAATGTATAGCCAATATAAATAGATGACTCTAGTTGAATTTCTGGGTTCATGTCATTAGAGAGGGTTGCAAATGTGGTTTCATCCACAATAGCTGTAGGCAATCCTCCAGTAAAATATAGAGGTAGCACATTATCTTTTAATAATCCTAAATACTCTTTACTAAAGGCTGTCGTTAATCCGTGAAGGGTGATTGTTCCTGACCCTTGCAAGTTTAGTAGTGTCTGCATCGCATCATTAAATCCAGAGAATACCGTCTCGTCTTCACTTACATCAATGTCTTCAACATGACGGTCACTAATCACTGACATTCTCATTTTGCCTCCGTCAATCTGCAAGTTTTCTATATTACTGCCCATAATCTCTTGGATATCAACTTCCACTTGAAGCACATCAATCTTTTGTTCATTGTAGGCAATCCCATTTTTCCTTAACACTTCACCGAAGGCCTCGGCATTCTTTGTTGTTACAAATGCAAAATCAGTTGGTGCAATACTCTTAGCATTTTTTTCAACTGAATAGTAGGAGATATAGTTTAAGGATAGCAGACCAATTGCAAGTGCTGATACGGTGGTGATAATTGTAAGCAACATGGCATTTGATTTCATGCGGAACATTATGGAGGATAGTGACATCACTTCATTAATGTTTAAATATCCATCTTTATTTTTTCTAATCATGTTGGCAATAAAGCGTACAGAACCTTTGTAGAAAAAATAAGTCCCAATAATTACTGACGTTAAAATAAAGATCATGACAGAGAATAGGTTGTTCATCGGAACAAAATCCCCATCAAAAAGCCTCGCCGATACATAATAACCAGTGGAAATTAATACCAGTCCAAGAATCCCTATCAAGATTTCTACGATAGAAATCTTTTTCACTCTACTTTCTGTTTTACTCTGCAGATGAAATAGAGACAAAATGCTTTGGTGTTTAATAAATACATAATTCATCAGCATAATCAAAAAATAGATACCACCGAATACCTGCAATGTTTGGATGAAAGCTTGGCCAGAAAAATACAGAGAGGCAATGGCATCCATGTCCGTTACTTTGAATAATACCATGGCTACTAATTTTGAAACAGCAAAACCAATAAAGGTTCCGATTAATAGTGAGCCAAAATAAAGTAGTAGATTTTCAGCACTTAGGATCATGAAAATACGGTTTTTAGTCATTCCTATCAGCTGAAATAAACCAATCTCTTTACTGCGTCTTTTGATAAATAAATTATTTGCATATAACAGAAATACTGACACAATCATAATAAGGACTACAGATATAGATCTGATTGCTGCTAAGCCTCTAATTGATCCAGCTGCTTGATCCATTGAAGGATTATATTGCAAGGTCACGAAGGAAAAGTAGAGGGCAGTACTAAAAATAAGTGCAAACACATATAAATAATAGCTCTTTAAGTTCTTTTGAAGACTACGGATAATAAGCTGATTAATGCTCATAGTGCACCCCTCCCAGTACCCCTTGTGTCTTCATAATATCCTTTAGAAATGTGTTGCGGCTTTCTTCGCCTTTGTTCAATTGGGTATAGATTTGACCATCTTTAAGAAAAATAACACGACTGCTGTAGCTTGCTGCAACAGGGTCGTGAGTAACCATCACTATGGTTGCTTTACGCTTTTCATTTAAATTGGTTAATTTACCCAATAAATCAGACGCTGCTTTTGAATCAAGAGCACCCGTTGGCTCATCAGCAAATATGATACTTGGCTCGTGAATGAAAGCTCTCGCCGCAGATGTCCTTTGTTTTTGACCACCTGATATTTCATTGGGATATTTATCTGCTATCTCTTCAATTCCAAGATCTGCTGCCACCATTTGAAATTTCTCTAATGCTTCTTTTTTGGCAGTATTTGTGATAGAGAGGGGTAATAAGGTGTTTTCTTTTACTGTTAACGTATCAAGTAAATTATAGTCTTGAAAGATAAATCCTAAATGATGCTTTCTAAACTCCGCCAGCTTCTTTTCTTTGCTTTTAGTTAGTTCCTCACCTTGGATCTTTAAGGAACCATGGCTTAGTCGGTCAATCGTTGATAACACATTTAGAAGAGTTGTTTTCCCCGATCCTGACGCACCCATGATCGTAACAAATTCCCCCTTTTCAATACTAATATCAATCCCTTTTAAGACCTCTTGTCTCGTGAATTTATTTCCATAGCTTTTATGGATTTTTTTAGCTTCAAGTATATTCATAGAGAAGTTCCTCCCTTTATTGATATATCCTTATTATATCTATTCTTGTCTATGAAGTCCTTTCATTATACTAACAAAAAAGCAAAGCGAGTGACATTTTTGTCACACGCCTTGAATCTGAAGAAATCGATTCTCTTTTGAGAAGGTGAGGGTCACGGTTGTCCCTCTTCCAAGAGTTGACTGAATGGAAATGCGAATACCAAGTGGGATGGCAGCCTTTTTTGCTAAGTATAATCCCATGCCTGTAGCATGTTGGTCCTGATGCTTGCTTGTAGACGTAAATCCTTTATCGAAGACTCTTGGCACATCACGGGGGTCTATTCCGCGGCCGTTATCTTCTAGGGTTAGGATCGTTTGTCCCATTTGATTAGCCGATTGTATCGTAATTTCAGAACCTTCTTCGCTATATTTTACGGCATTTGTTAAAAGCTGCCGAAGGATAAAAGACAGCCATTTTGCATCAGTGAGGACATGTGTTGAGACTAATTCTACATCAAAACCAATTTTCTTTTTTAAACACCAAGACCGTAACATATGAATCTCACTATAAAGAAGTGACTCTAGCTCTACCTTTTCAATGAACAAATCATTTTCAATGAAAGGTATACGCTTTTGATGCAGCTGTTGATCAAGCAAATAGTGGATTCTTAACCATTCATGCATGAGATCAGATTTCAATTGATGATCTTCCGAACGATCAATGATTAATTTCAGTGCTGTTAATGGTGTTTTCACTTCATGAATCCAAGAAAGTAGATCGTCCTTCTCTTGTTCAAGGAGAAGCCGACTGGTAGAGGCATCTTTTTCTAACTGTTCTATTGAAGAGGTAATCTGCTTATGAATGAACGATTCAAATGAACTGCTTGGTTCAGGAAGACTTGTAATATCAGTGGTTGAATCTCTTAAGCTCAACTCTTTATAAAATGATGTCTCTTTGAAATAACGAATAACGACAAACAGAAAAGAAATAACCAAGGATAGAAATACATAATAGAAAATAGAGTTAATGGAAAGAGCGGGATCTAGGTATGCGAGTATTAAAGCAAGTAGCGGTAAAAGTACAATCAAGATAATCCAGCTGATTCTCTCCAGCAAGAATTTCTTAATCATTTTTCCACCTGCTCTATAGCAATGTATCCTTGTCCCACCTTTGTTTCTATTCCATTTTCTAGTCCAATTTCAGCTAATTTTTTACGCAGCCTATTTACATTCACTGTTAAGGTATTATCACTTATAAATCGCTGATCATCCCACAGCAGGTTCATTAAATATTCTCGGCTGACAACCTTATTTTTACATTCAATGAGTATCTTCAAGATAAATATTTCAGTTTTAGTAAGCTCTATCATTCCCTTTTCATTTGATACACGATTTCTCTCCAGGTCAACCGTTGCACCCATCCATACCTTCAGGTCTGAAGTGGTGGTACTGTAGTTATATACACGACGCAAAATGGCTTGTATTTTTGCAATTAGCACTTCAAAGTGAAAGGGCTTTTGAATGAAATCATCTGCACCTAAATTCATCGACATCACCATATCTGTAGGGTGATCCCGTGAAGATAAGAAGACGATCGGAACATTGGAATACTCACGGATCATGCGGCACCAATGAAAACCATCATATTTAGGAAGTTGGATATCGATAATCACTAAATCTGGTTGGATTTCAGCAAAGCTCTCCATGACACGTTGAAAGTTTTCAACCCCATGCACTTCATATCCCCAGTCTATAAAGCGATCTTTTATCTCTTTAAATAGAGTAGTATCGTCTTCAATTAATAATATCTTCAATAACATAATCACCTACACTTTCATCTTAATAAACAATTACCTTATTTCAGTAAATTAGTATTTTAACCTGTTGTGCTAGTAAAAGTTACAAATAGAAAAACTTCAATGAATTATGTTAACTTATCTTTGATAACAACCACGAAATCAAGATAGGAGGATAACATATGCTGGAGCTTACTAAGAAATATTCTATCAAAAAAATTGCTGATTTAAAAGACTTCATTACTGTCACCTATGTCTTAATTGACAATATTTACAAAGAAATTACTCCAACACATATTAAAAAACGCAGAAATATCAACGAGTCTATCCTAAGTGATAGTCAAATAATTACCCTCAGTATTGTTGGGGAACTACTCACTATTGACTCAGAAAAAGCATGGTTAGGATTCTGTAAGAAGAACCTAAAGGATTTATTTCCAAGGTTTAGCCATAGAACTCGCTTTAATAGAACCCGTAGAGCACTACATTCGGTAATTGATGCAATTCGTAAGGAACTAACTTCCATGTTAGGATTTCGGGATAAATCCTTTAGGATCGTAGATAGCATTCCTATTCCCGTGTGTAAGTTTGGTAGAGCACGCTTTCATAAATCTTTTAAAGTTGACTCAGCTTATGGGTATTGTGCTTCTAAAAAAGAAACCTACTATGGATTTAAACTACATGCTATCACTACGATAGAAGGATTTATCACTAACTTTATCCTTACACCAGTAAGCATCTGCCCTCGCAACTACAATCAGAAAAGGGAATTCAACTAATATTTATGAAAAGGAATAACTGTAAATATCCCTATCCTAAATGGCTTCGTCAACATATTTTTAAACTTAGAAGGCGAATTGAGACTACCTTTTCACAATTGACGGAACAGCTAAATATCAATAAAGTCTTAGCAAAATCTCCATGGGGACTTATGACAAGGCTTAGAACAAAGATCTTATCCCATAATCTCTGTTATTATATCAATATGCTGTTAGGCAAGGACATTAACCTAGGACACATTAAAGAACTAATATTTGGATAATATATCCAATGTTTGTTCATAAGAGAAATTTTTTTTGTAAAAATAAATTGGTAAATTTATCTTACTGTAGATTTACTAGCACATGAAGTTACTTTAAGATGAGGTGCTCTGTTTTCATCCCAGTCTTTATTCAGAACTGCTACAAATAGAAATTTTACTGCAGTACGATGTACATTAATTGTTTGAGGATTTAGTTTTAATATCATTTTTAATTATTTATTGTAGAAGCTCCAAATTGCTGGCTATCTTTTAAGTAGGAAAGAAAATTCCGGACATCTGTATGGTCATCATCCAATTTGCCGCAATACTTACAAAGGCTAACAAGTGCATGAATAAATTTGTTTTGAGTATTTACTCATAATCCCTTTTTTCCATATCCATTCTTAGAATTTCTTTTGTGTTTTCATAGCTCATTTTAACATCTCCCGTAAAATATATTTGCTTTTGCATTGATATATTTTAGCATAGGAGTATAAGAATAGAGCTTCTTAATCTGTGGCAATCAATAATTTCAGATTAGGAGCAGAAATTTGAATTGAGAAGCCACTAAGACAGCAGTTTAGTACAAATCCTTAGATACGCGTAAAAGTTAGACCCCCCCTAAGCAAAATTCCCTCAAAACCGTAGTCTGAGGGAACATAAAATACACTTCAATTTTATCGAAATTTCTCTAAGCCTTTGATTTCAAGCTATTGGCGCTCTATCAAGACACAACATTCAACATGGTTTTTGGTAGTAGGATGATAATATTTCGCAGAACAAGAGGAGTCTTCCCCCTATAACTCTCCTTTTTAACTCTTAGTACTGCATCCTAATCTCTCTTTAATAATCTTAAAGTTAATCAAAATTCTCATTTGCGTTTACTTATGTTGCTTTAGTGCATTCATTTCTGCTACTGTATAGAAGTAGTAGCTAAGTCCGGTTTGTTGACTTTCTAGCATATCTCTGTGAAAGTCATCCTCAATAAAAAACCGGGCTGTCTCAACAAGTTCTTTAACATCAGTAGGCATATCATGAGAATTCAAGAACTCTATATGTCTTTCTAGTTCTTTTTTTAGTCTCTCGTCATTTGGTCTCCATCCATTTTTCAAAGCATTAGCTAGAAAGCTCATAAACCTTTCGGATTCTATTGCCATTTCATTTAGTTCATTTACATCAATTGAATCTGTATCCATCTCAAATTCATACGCTTCACTTAAATATTCTTTTTGCTCAGCAATTACCTCTTTCCATTCCTCTTTATTCAGTCCTTTAAACATTTTTGATTGCTCCATATTTTCTCCCTTCTCAGCACAAATGATTGATTCTTCAATTGTCTTTAATATCCCATCCATTCTTTCACTCCGTTCACTTAGAAGCTTGTATTGCCGTTTTAAGGTCTCAATTCTATTTGATTCATTATCCATTGCCGTTTTTATGTCCTTCAATGAAAAATCTAATTCTCTATAAAACAATATTTGCTGTAATCTTTCTAATTCTTTTATTCCATAAATTCTATACCCACCCTCTGTTACTTTAAGTGGTTGCAACAGACCTACCTTTTGATAATGATGCAACGTCTTCACAGTAGTCCCTGTTAATCGGGCAACCTCTTTAACTGTATACTCCATAAATACTTAACCCCTTTCATGTTTTATCCTAAGTTAGAATCAATAGCTTATTTAACCGCCTTAGTTGAAAACTAAATATTAATATTATTATATTGAGTTTTGAAATTTCTTAAATGACTGTAGTGAAATCAAAACGCATATTACTCCAAATAGGAGCACCATAGCTCCATTAGTAATAACCTCTGACCAATTAACTTGTGAGCTTAGCACCTCACGAGCCCCTAATATTGCCCAATCAATAGGATTCACAGTGCTTATTATACGAATCCAAGACGGCATAAGATGTCTTGGCATAAATGCTGATGATAAAAACATAAGGGGCAAGGTAAAAAATTGCAGGGCAGTTATCATAGCTTCATGCTTACGTGTTATAAGTGCTAAACTAATGGATAGAGCACTAACCCCTAGCCCCAACAATATAGGGATAGTTAAAAATATTATTATACTAGAAATATTTAAGGTAAATCTTGCCCCCATAGTTAAAGCCAGTAGCATTATCATAATAAACTGAACTAGCAAAAGAACAATTAGCTGCACTAATTCACTTAAGATTATTACAATTTTATTTATAGGAGTTACTAAGAAACGTTCCAATGCTCCGTAATTTAAATCTGTTAATGTGCCCATCCCTGTATAGATACCGATAAACAATGTATTCATTACTATCATACCCGGCAGAATATACTCAACATAGGAATCAGTGAAAAAACCTGGAACCTGAATGATTCCTTTGAATAGATTACCAAACAATAATAACCATATGATGGGCTGTGCCATTGACATAAAAATAGTCATTGGTCTCCGAAATGTAGGTCTAATACGACGAAACGCCAAATTCCAAGTATCCTTTATTAATTTTTTCATATCTATCGCTCCTTAGTCATTATATTAATCCACGATATTAAGATTCAATCCTCTTACCTGTGTATTTTAGATATACTACATCAAGGGAAGGGGGAATAATCTCGACTGAAACTACATCTATTGATAATGATTGTAATACCTGTAGTATATTAGGTAATATGCTTGAACCTCTGCTGACTTGTAGTTGTAGCTCTTTACTTTTGTTTTTTACCTCTATAATACCTTCTTGCTTTTTTAAAACATCTTCAACGTGAAAAATACTATTAGAATAATTTTTTCGTAATTCTATCTTAATTATATCCCCTGCCAATTCTTCCTTTAATTCTCTAGGAGACCCTTCAACAATAACCTTGCCTTGATCAATAATCGCCACTCGATCTGCAAGACGATCAATTTCATCTAAATAGTGAGAAGTCAGTAAAATAGTAACCTTCTCCTTTTTTGAGAGATTAGAAATTATTTCCCAAAGAATAGACCTTGCCTCTGGATCGAGACCAGTAGTTGGTTCATCTAAAAATAAAATCTGAGGATTGTGGATGATTCCCATAGCAATATCCAATTTCCGCAGCATCCCACCGGAATAAGTCAAGGTAGACCTATTGGCAGCCTCCTCTAATTTAAAAATATTTAATAATTCATCTACCCTATCATGAAGATACTTGCCTCCCATCTCGTACAGTTGTCCCTGTAAAATTAAGTTTTCTCTACCTGTTGAGTCATAACAAACTCCTGATTTTTGAGAGACACACCCAATGACACGACGAACCTTATTAGGCTGCAATAAAACATCAATTCCTAATACATTAGCTTCACCACTATCAGGCCTTGATAATGTAGTCAAAATTTTTACTGTTGTCGATTTTCCTGCTCCATTAGGACCAAGAAGCCCATAAATAGTTCCAGATCTAATACTAAAGGTTAGTCCATCTAATGCTTTTATGCTACCTCTATAGTTCTTTACTAAATTATTGACTTCGATGGCGTTATTGTTTTCGTTCTTTAATAACATTTGA
Source organism: Clostridium aceticum (assembly GCF_001042715.1). Lineage (NCBI taxonomy): Bacteria > Bacillati > Bacillota > Clostridia > Peptostreptococcales > Natronincolaceae > Andreesenella > Andreesenella acetica. The sequence goes on from NZ_CP009687.1 coordinate 2,803,247, forward strand.
TTACCTCCTTTAAATTGTTGATATTGAAACTGTAATCTTTCGGCTGGTATTTCTTAATGTATAAATTGCCACTAATATCATTACTTTTTAAGGTTTATAATATTTCGATATTATCTCTAAATTAATATTAATGCCTCCCCTTAGGTAAGAGTCAAGTAATTAGACTAAAAAATTTTTCAGCACTTTGATTACAAGATTCTAAAAAATAAAAAGCAAAATCCCCCAGACTATCGTCTAGGGGAAACATATATTACTTTCCATTTTTATCTTAAACCTTCTATAACACTGGTTTTAACCTACTTCTTCACTATCAACAGAAATTTTACTGTCAGGCTTTAGAGGTCTTCTTCTATTAACTGTAAAACAGTCTCCAAGGCATCCATTCCGGGACGGTTAAAATATCTTCCATATTAATATGTTTGGGCTTTTGATCCCATAAGATAAAGCATATTTTTTCATATATCCCTTCTTTAATTCAGGAAAATAGATCATTCCTATCCCAAAAGTCAGTACTCCTGTTACTTTTGCTTTTCTACAGTAATCTATAATTCCTAAAATATTTTCTTCATTGTCATTTATGAATGGTAATATAGGCGTTAACCAAACTACAGTTGGTATACCAGCCTTATGCATTTCCATTAATATGGCCATGGGACTGGCCATGGGGACTGGCCATGGGTGGCCATGGGGACGTTTTGTTTGCCCCAAGTGTTACTTAATTTTATCTAGTATACCTCTTCCTATTTTTAGTATCCTTGATAATTGTCTGTTACTTGCTCCAGTTGTCTCTTTTATTCCTTTAATCATGTTATCTCTAGCCTCTATATCTAAATTATGTAATATGGATATATCTACTAATAAAGATATTGTTTCTTCTAATTCTTCATCAGTATATCTCTTTTTAGGGTTGTACTCTAGGCACTTATCCTCCCTCTCTTCTGTCATATACTCTATAAAACCTTGTATATCCTTGAAATAATCTAATGCAAATGTAGAATTAATCAATGTGTCTTTTTTGATATATGAATTATAACTGCTCCACTTATAATCTTCTATTCTTTCAACCATCCCCGCTTTTATTGGGTTTTGCTGAATGTATCGTAATACTATGAGAAAATAATCATCTGTATTTACTGGTTCACTTTTAAATCGATTTTGAAAAAGATGTCCTGTTCTTCCATTTTTAATATTATGGTATTGTGCATAACCCACAGTTATTCTTCTAACGACATCTCCAATCTCCTCTGATTCTGTTTTAAGCAACATATGTACATGATTCGTCATTAAACAATATCCATATATTGTGAAATCTGACTTTTCTTTTGCTTTCTTAGTATACTCAATAAATTTTTCATAGTCTAAATCATTTATAAATATATTTCTTTTATCTATCCCTCTCAACATAATATGATATATTCCTGTTTGACTTTTTTCTCTTGCTGTTCTGGCCATATTTATCACCCATTTTTATCGTATCATATCTATAATCCCATGGCAATCAAAACGTCCCCTTGGTCTCACCCTTGGTCTCCAATCCCATGGCAATCAAAACGTCCCCTTGGTCTCCCTTGGTCTCCCTTTTTTCCTGATATTTCAAAAGGATGACTAGCTTTGATTAGTCATCCTTTTGAAATATCGAAATTTTAACTGTAACTGCCCCACCGCCATTTTCATCATTTGATAATGCAAGTTCACCATTATATTTAGTAATAATGGTGTTTGCAATATATAAACCTAATCCATGATGTCCAGTTTTTGTTCTACTTTCTTTTTCCATAAAAAATTGCTCTTTTCCATACCTTAACATCTTCTTAGAAAAGCCGTTGCCCTGATCTATTACTTGGATAGTTAGTTCATAATTATCCGCGACACCATATATGGCAATAGTTGAGCCGTTTGGAGAAAAGTCAAAAGCATTTATAATAATATTCATCATTGCACGTTCTAATTCATTTTCATTTCCTTTTATGTATAGATTTTCTTCAACATCTATTTCCCAAACTATGTTAATATTTTTTATTTTACTTAAAGCTTCGCTTTGATTTTTCAAAGAATTTAGCACTTTTATAACCTTGACCTTTTCATTTGGATGTCCTTTATCAATTTCCTTTTTTGTAAAAGTCAATAATTGTTGAATATATTCATCCATTTGTTCACTGCTTTCCTTTATATAATTGCAGTAGTTTTTTTGCTCCTTCGTCAATTCTGTTTCCTTAAGTAATTCGGTATTACCTTTAACTATAGTAAGAGGGGTTTTTATATCATGAGCCAAAGCTGAAACCTGTTCCCTCTTTTGCTTCTCTAATAACCATTGTTCCTCTAACGCAATCTTTAAAGAGTTTTTCATCTTATCAATCCCTTTAAGGACCATATCTATCTCTTCTATATTACTATTGTCTACGTTAAAATCCAAGTTCTGTTCTTGTATTTTTTCCGTTGTTATTAGAAGGGCTTTTAATTCACTATTAACCCTTTTAGCAAATCTATTAGACCATAAGACAATTATTGTAATAAGTTGAAGGAAAACTAAAAAAACAATAGCCACTTCTGCATTTGGTAAAACTTTTCTCAATCTTTCACTTCTAAACTGCATAGTCAATGGATAGTTAATAATCAATATATCCTTTTCTCTTGCAATACTAATAATATAATTTGATAAACCTATTGACTTATCTCCTTTACTATAACTATCCCAATTTTTTTCTTTATTATCTAAAGAAAAATTCCCATATAAAAAATGTCCATCTTCTGAATAAACCCCAAAACTACTCATTGGTGTTAATAAATCCATTGTCACCTTAGGTGAATCCCTTAGTTCCTCATAGTTCTTTTGAATTACTTTTTCAGAATAATTTGCTGGATACACCATTGAAGCTGAAGCAAACAAGGAATAATTAACTAACAATAAAGTCATAATTAAAGCCCCAAGAGATACAACATATTCAATAAAAATTGTACGAAGTTTTTTACTTTTCTTCAATCCCATTTGTAGCCTACTCCCCAAACTGTTTTAATTGGTTCTTCACTAAATCGTATGAATTTAGCTCGAATGTTTTTTATATGCTCAACTATTGTACTTAAATTGCTTTCATTTTCAAACCCAAAAACTGATTCGAATATTTGTTCCTTTGAAAAGATTTGGCCATGATGAAGGGCTAAGTACTCACTTATTTCATATTCACTCTTAGTAAGAGGAATCTTATTGTCCAATACGAAACACTCTTTACTGGATATGGAAAATCTAACATTGCCTATATTAAATGCATGCATCTTTTCTCTTTGATCTCTTCTAAGATGAGCATCTACTCTTGCACGAAGTTCTTGAACTCCAAAAGGTTTTGTTAAATAATCATCTGCTCCTAATCCTAATCCCTTTATAATATCTGCTTCATCTGTTTTTGCTGTAAGAAATAAAATAGGAGAATCTACTTGCGCCCTTATTTTAGAACATAATTGAAACCCATCAATGCCAGGCATCATTATATCTAAAATAATTAGGTTGTAATAGTCAAAATCTTCAAACAAAACTTTTTCTGAATTCTCTATTTTCTTAACAAAATGGCCACTTTTACTTAGTATATTCTCAATCAAATCTAGAATTGCTTTATCATCATCTACAACTAAAATATTTGCCATAACAACCTCCTATTCTTCTAGCTTATTCCCTTCCCATCTTGTAAACCACACTGACATGGTTACAAAGGATAAAATAGTTGCAACAATAGCTATAATAACTCCTAAATATAAGTCTGGATCTATAAATATACTGCCAACATTTTGATATTTCATTAGTAAAGATTCAACAAATCTAATACTCCAAGAACTTGGGATGAATGGCCATCTACCATCTCCCATACCTGTTAAAAATAATGCCGATGCAAGAGATTCTGCAATTCCTACTCCAATTGAAACTCCCTTTGAAAATCTAAAACTTAAGAAGAAATGTATAATATATAGAAACACATTGCTCCCTATTAATATTCCGACAACAGCTAAATTTATATTAATAGGGTAAATATTATTTTCTATAAAAGAATAACCTATATAAAAGCCCATAACCGCTAATATAGTACTTAAAGTCCCCAGTAGTAAAAATAAAATTAGTTTACTAGTAAAAGTTAAATACTTTGGTTCTGAACTAATTAAAATATTCTGAAATCCTCCTGCTGTATATTCTTGATCTGCCACCATTGAAGTAATTATTGCAATTAATACAGGGAAAACTATGCATAAAACTTGTAAATAAACTGATATCTTACCAAAACTACTCCACGGTGTAACAGAATAATATCCTAAAAATATAATCAATCCTAGTAATGGAATGTATAGGTGCATCCATATCATTTGGGTAGACTTTAATTTCATTATATCAGCTTTTATTAGCTTTATTAATTGTAACATTTAATTCACCTCTCTTTTCTTAAACCATATAGTAGTCAGAATAGTTAGCATAATAAAAACAATGATATTGATAACAGTATCATTTACTATCAAATCACCATTTAATAGTGGACTATTATCTGGTACTGGAAGACCATTTGGTAAAATCTGAAGAATCGGTGCCATTAATGCAGATGATGTTCCATAAGGTGAGAATTTTAAAATTGAATTTGTACCAATGCTTACTACACCAATGATTGTCATACCTATATTAAAAAGAACAACAACAAACATATTGAACTGTACAGTTAAAAACAAACTAATAGGAATGGTAAATAAAAATGTGAATATCAATATAGCAGTTGCAAATATATTTGCCTTTAGAGGAATAGTAGAGCCAAAAAGGAAACCAATGACTTCAATCCCTATCATAAAAATTAAACAAGAAAATATAAGTAAAATGCTAATATATAATATCTTTCCCAACCATATAAGACCTTTGTCTTTAGAATATAAAAATACTCCTTTATAGGAAAAGCTTTTCTCTCTTGTAATTACTTGAGCAGAAATAATAGCTAGCATTCCTGGAAGAAACATAGTATACCACCAGTTATATGCTCCATTTTGACCCCCACCCCATAAAACACATAATAAAAGTGTAATCAATGGTGTTATCATTACAAATTTATTTATAGTTGTTCTTTTACTCTTTTGAAACTCTGCTTTAATTATATCTATCATGAGTTAACACCTCTATTTCTTTCTACGATATCCATAAATAGTTTTTCAAGATTATCCGCATGATTTATTTTACCATTGTAGCCGATGATTCCATTCGATATAATGCCTATTTCATCAGCTACTTGTGCTACTTCTGATAAAATATGACTGGAAAGAATAACTGTAATACCTTTAGAAGGAAAAGATTTAATTAATTCTCTTAATTCCTCAATACCGATTGGGTCTAGACCATTAGTAGGTTCATCAAGAATAAGTAGCTTTGGATTATTGATAATTGCAATGCCAAGCCCCAGTCTCTGTTTCATTCCCATAGAAAAATTCTTTACTTTCTTTTTACCTGATTTCTCAAGATCTATAATATTTAGCGTTTCTTCAGCTCTTATCTTAGGAAGTCCATGAAGTGTACATGCAACTTTTAAATTTTCCATTGCTGTTAAATTTGGGTATATTGCAGGATTTTCTATTAATGCTCCTATATCGTTTAAATCTTTCCTTGTCCACAAATGATTTTTGAATAATATTTCTCCTGAGGATGGTTTCATAATCCCTGTAACCATTTTTAATATAGTTGATTTTCCTGCACCGTTTGGTCCAAGTAAACCATAGATAGAATTCTTCCTAATAGATAACGAAACACTATTTACAGCTATTTCATTCTTGAATTTTTTGGTTAAGCCCTTTACCTCTAAAATATAATCTGACATCTTAATTACCTCCTATTTTCATCTTGTATTTAATCGATAATTAAAGTATAAAAGATAATTATAAGGAATTTATAAGGATTTATTAATAAATATAGAATAGCTTGTTTTTGTACAGCTACTCTATTTATATATCAATTTTAGCATCTAACCTAAACCCGACAATCCGCTGCCTTCTTCCTTCACGTTCTGCATTTTCTATCAGCACATTTTGTTTTAGTTTCCTCAGGCAGTATATCTCATCAGTCACTTTGTTATAATCATTCTTGGACTTCGCTTGTTCAAGTAGCTGCTTCTGTAATTCTTCCAGTTTGCCATCAATATCTGTGATGGTATTATCATTTCCTTCATTAAGAACAGTAGCTATGTTTTTCTGCAACACCTGAAGCAAAGGTTCTTTGTTAGCTAGTAGTTCATTAATAGCTTTGATAACTGCTGTATGCAATGTTTCTTCGTTTATGGTTGGGGAGGTGCAGTCAAACCCTTTTTCCTCCAAGCGACTAACACATCGCCATCCTATGGATCTACATCCTCTATTATTCCAGTGGACTCTCCTATAAATATCTCCACACTGTCCGCAGTAGAAGATATTTTACTCCGTAACCCATCATATGCTGCAACTTTTGTCATTGGTGGTCATGTAAATGGACTTACAGAATGGAAAACGAAAGATGGGAGATCATTGAAAGAGATAGAAAATAGTGAAGATAATTGATTGTTTTTCACATCTATCCTGTCTCCTCAACCCCTGTAAAAATAGGTGATATCTAATCTGTCAACTCAACCATATCACCTTTAGGTCAGTTGATATGTTCCCGCAAACAATAAAAATAAGGGTTTCTCGACATTGGTACCTCTAGAAAATAGCCTAGATAAATACTCAATACTTGGAAACCCTTTATTTATAAACATTTTCAGTTTTTCTACTTCTCCACTCTTGACATCAATACTACACACTCCACATGGCTCGAGAAGATAGAATGAATGTCATTTGAGTATGTCCGGTCTCGGTAACATATCCACTGGGTTTTTGACAATATAGGTAGACAAGAACATATCAATAACTGCATCACACTAATTACGAACTTATCATTCCCAACGCTTCCTTTGCCATCTGATCATACTCCCCCATACCAGATACCAATGCAAACTCAGCAATCGAAACCGGATATGCAGCGTCAAGTTCGATAATATGCTCTTTCATTTTAGGCCAGTAATATCCACCAGCTTCTTTATAAGCAAGAATCAGAGCTTCCAGCCCTCCTTCTCCAAAAGCCTTATAGTTAAAAACAAAGTCATTTGAAATATCTGTAACCTTAGCTTCAGTCCAGTCAATTAATCCAGTCACATTACCATCTTTATCAATCATGGTATGTCCGGCGTGTACATCTCCATGAATTAGTCCCGTTTTCTTTGGCCACATTTCATCATCATCAATCCATGCCTGCCATCTGTTCCATAGATTCTCACCCACACCAAACTTTGCTTTTACAACATCCATACGGTGTTTCATTGACATTCTTGCTTCTTCTGGTGTTTGCACTACCAGACCAAGTTCAGCAGCTTTATCACTAGGTATGCTATGAAGTTCTACTAACACTCTGCCAAGAGACTTGTGAAATGATTCTGGAACATTGTTAATATCTATCTCCCAATCATAGTTTCCTATATTATGATCAATAGTTCCTGCTGGCACACCATCTAACTTCTTGTATGCTATTAGCTCATCTGTGTAAATAATCCAGTTTGGTGCCTGAAAAGATTTAACATACTGATTAACCAAATCTAATGCTTGTTTTTCTACCCTTGTTCTAGGCATAACATCTTCACGCCTAGGCAATCTTAAAACCCAATCAGTTCCACTTTCATCTTGTGCAAATACAACTTGAAAATCAAGTCCAGATTCATTAAACTGCATTGTTTCTTCCTTTAGAATAATATTATGTTTTTTAGCTATTTCTATTACTTGTTTCATATCTTTACTCATTCAAATCACTCCTATCTAAAATTTTTATTCATAAATTTGCTGCATGCTTTGATACAGCATTAATAATTTCATCCCAATCATTATGGTGAAACTCATGCCCTGTACCCTCTAAGGTAACCAATACTGCATTTGGTATAATTTCAGAAAGATGAATTCCATGCTCGTAGGGAATAATAGGGTCTTCTGTTCCGTGAATTACCAATGTAAGAACATTGATTTCATTAGTTTTTGACAAATATGAACCCCATCCTTTAATAAATCCATGATTCTCCATACTCTGCAAATGAGTAGCTCTATCAAAGTCCTTTCTAGCCAAATTTCTTATTTTCTCTTCATTAAATGGATGCTTAGGCCCAGCAAGAACTTTACTCCTATCTACAACATACCCTATAACTTTTTCTTTATCTTCCCAATTGTTGATGTTAATTCTGGCAAAGACTTCTGCTACTTTGCTATCCTTTTTAGGAAGATCAGGATCATAATTCGATGTCATAATTAGTGAAGCAGTGAGTAACCTGTATGGGTATTTAAGAGCTACTATCTGCGTAATGACTCCACCCATAGACATACCGACTATGTGAGCCTTTAAAACCTTATACGCATCCAATACCTGAACTGCATCATCAGCCAAATCCTCAAAGGTATACTCTGGATGACCATACTTGTACGTAATTGATTTACCTGTATCTCTATTATCATAACGTATAACATGAAACCCCTGATTGCTTAGCTTCTTACAAAAATCTTCTTCCCACCAAATCATTGATGATGTAGCTCCCATAATTAACAAGATAGTTGGCTTATTAACATCTCCAAAACTCTCAGTACAGAGATGAACGCCGTTAAAATAAATTATATTTTCTTCGATGAATTATCACCACTTTTCTACTTTCATTTGATAATATCAAAACCCAGGCCAAATCAAGGCAGAGCAATCCTATTAGCAACAGCTTCGAATAATAACTCTTTAATCCTTTCATAATTGTATTGCTGTAAATCTTTCTTTTGAGCACCTATTAACCAAGCTGACCTTAAAACTCCGGCTATAACACCTGGATCATCATCAATAATCTCATTAGATTCTTGACGCGACCTGATAAACTCCATAAGAGGGACGATGCTTCTTAGATTCTCTGAGCCAACATACTCTGGACTTAGCTTTCTAGATACAAGTTTGTACTCATCTAGGTCGTAAACCAACCTTTGAGTTAGAATCTTAGTTTCCAATTCCGAAGCCATTTCATTTAAGTATATTTTTATCGCTGAACGTATATCCTTAGCAGCAATAACCTTTGGCCAAACCTGCTTTTCAATTTGCTCTCCTTCATGTGCTAACAATTCCATATATAGCATTTCTTTTGATTCAAAAAATATATAAAAAGAACTCTTTGCAATGCCAACTGATGAAGTGATATCCTCAAGAGAAGAACGCTTAAAGCCTTTATCTATAAAAAACCGATATGCAACATTAAGCAATTCTTCTCGAATTTTTTCTTTTTCTAACTCTGTAAATTTAGCCACAGTATAAAATACCTCCATTCAAAAACATAAAAACAAAATATTCATTTGTTTTTATACTAACATGGATGTATGTCAAAATCAAGAAAATTAAGTTTTGATTAATATAAAGGTTATATTTTATGTCTAGTTCAAGTCCTGAATTTAACTCAACGTTAGTTTATCAAAAAAGGCCGTTGTAGATATCCGATTTATCTCCTCAACCCTACGAATTTATCTAATCGGGTTCCTCAACCTGACCCAATTTTTGACTAAAAAAACACCCCCGATATGTTCCTATGAACACATATCGGGGGTTAGAGTTGAGTGGGCAGATTTACTTTCATTTATAAAACTCAGTATTTTCAAGGCTTTCCCATCTTTGCTTTTTCGTTATCAACACAATTGCCTCCACATTGGTTTTCATAGAAAGATGATAATATTTCGGGAATAAATACATTCCCTCCTTAGTGACCTAAGGGGGGTGATATATAAGGGTTTCAAACTTAAGTCAGGAATGATTAATTATTAATCAACTCTGCTTTTATTAGTGGTCTTCTTATTGCTGCTAATGATTCTGTATGTGTTAATGTGCCTTTAGGGTCTAATATCTCATTACCTTTGTCACTGAAGATTCCAGCATCTACAGTTCTTCTTACATAGACTATTGCCCAATCGAATACTTCATTACTATCCACAAGTAATGTAGTTTATCTTCACTATTATCAACAATTTTAACTATATCCATTGCTTTTGCATACATTGTCATGGCCTCTCCTCTAGTTATGGTTGCACATGGCTTAAATGCTCCATCAGGATAACCTTTAATGATACCCAAATCATTCGCTTTTATAAGTAAATAATTCAGTCCTGCCCCCCTTTCCCTTTGTTTTTCTTTATCGTGAAGCCCTTATATACCCCATTCTAAATCTCTTGTTATAGCCCTATCATGAAGGCCCTCATCCATATACCTTTGAGATAAGTTTATTGCATTTTCCCTCCAACCCTATATATGCTAAACTGAGTAAAATAGTTACCCAAGAGAATAAGAAAAATAGCGGGAATTTTCTATTCAACAAAGATACAGAAATGTATGTATGTCCTGCTGGTCATATGAGTATTAAGAATGTGAAGAAACGTCCAAAAAAATGAAAGAGCATGGAAGAATTCTTTCCATACCCTTTTTTTAATTATACTCCTGAAACAGGCCACTTTTTCAGTGGCCTCTATTCCTACCCTCTCCTTTAAATACTCTGTTTTTTATAAACTTATGATTTAATTATTTTAGCATACTCTCCAATTTGATAAGTACTGACATTAACTCCCCTCGTGTTAATGCTTTTTGAGGTGACATCGTAGTTGAACTTGTGCCGCTTAAAAGCCTTGTGCTTACGCAATAGTCTATTGCTTCTTTATAAGATGAGCTTTGTATATCTGTAAAATACCGAACTTCTCGAGTGGCTTCCAGTCTGTCTTTTGTGATTTCATAAAGCACTTGGGCTAAAAGTTCTCTTGAGATAGGTGCATCTCCTAGCTGACTGATTGTCATTAGGGTTTCTTCACTTAGTTTTGATCCAATAGAAGCCATATGATTAAAGGCCCAGTGGTTTTTGTCATTTATGTATAGTTCTACTGTACTTCTTGGAAGCTTTGGTTCTGTTATGTTGTTTAGGAGTAATACCTTATCTAAAAAAACAAAGGTATCTGCTACTTTCAAAGGATTATCTGGTGCAAAGCTGCCGTCTGGCATACCTGCTACTAGCCCCAGTGATGCAGCCTCAATTATGCTTCCATAAGCCCAATGATCTAGCTTCACATCTGTAAAGCTTGGATTGTGGATTGGCTTTAAGAAAACTGTTCTGCTGATCATAGAGTCATCTATTCCTAACTTTTGAAGAAGTTGTGGGTTGCCTAGTATCTCTTGCAGCTGTTTATCTGTAAACTTATTATTAGTAAAAACTTTAAGTTGCTCTAGTGTCAAATCTGTACTAAAAAATGTATATGGCATATATTCTTTAAACAGATTGATGATAGCTACTTTACCATCTTTACTTAGCCTATTAATCACTTGCTCTGCATTGAGACTCAAAGTGCTAGTTCCACCTTCTGAACTACTCCGACCACTTGAACTACTTCCACCACCGGGACTATTCTGTTTCGATTTAGCTGTAAGTGTTACTTCTACTGGTACGCTTGCGTAGTCTGTTTGGTAATCCCCATTAAGCTGTTCGGTAAAAATTTTAAGTTTCCAACCATCTTCAAAATCTCGAGGAATAGTAACCTCTGCTGTACCACTTCCATCTTCACTATTTGCTAACGACTTGATAGTACCGTAGTATTTTAGTGCATCGCTATTATCTGTTATCATAGCCGAAAGGTATTGATTCGTACCAGTTATTGCTCCTTGATAGTTAATTTCTATTTCAGTATCTTCTCTTTGTATGTATTTGCTGGTTGTAGCTGCACTAACTAAACCTTGATTACTATCTATAAGTGTTAACTTTATCTCATTATTTGTATGAACTACACGATTTAACATGCTATTTGGTGTTCCTGTTTTCACCCCATTTCCAGCTGCATCAGATGTAAAGAGCACATCAAACAAGTTGAGTTTGAAAGCAGGACGAACCCCCAATCTATCGCCTACATAGTTGCCATGGTAATCGATACTACCACTAGATCTGACAGACAACGCTGCGTCATACAGCTCTCCCGGCGTCCTCAGCCACCAGCTTTTTTTATACATTACATCATTTGGTGTCCCTCTAAATCCTTCAGCTTCTAGTGCAGCTCTATCACTTTCATTCATGCCAAAAGTGCCACCATCCTTCACTTCATCTAAAGATGGCAAAACTATTTTCTGATTAGGGGTAAAGGTACCAGGGCTATTGTATCTACTTTCTTCCGTATTACTATAGATTAATATTTTCGCTTGTTCAACACTACTAAAAGCTGTAGTTAAAAAGCCCCCACTTGCAAATGAATGTTGGCTGTTAAGATACCTACAAATCTCTGCATCTGACCAGTTTCTATTGGCAGAAATTCCGTAGTTACTATATTCCAAGATATACTCACTCATCAAGGTAGCCTTATCATCCCCCACTGCCATTACCCGCCACTTTATAGGGTCAGTCCCCTTATTCTTACCAAAATAAATGAATTGACTTGTAGTATTTCTGCCATATACAGATTCTACAACCCCAAGCGGTATGTGTCTTTCAGCTGCTAATACTGGCACACTGATGGGGAATAAACTCATCAGCATGATGAGTAAACTTATCAACATGGTATGTATCAGCAATAAGCTTATTCTCTTTTTCACTCGTTCTCATCCTCCTTATATTGATTTAGTATTTCCAATCCTTCTTAAAAGCTGCTTCGCTAAAAATGCTCTTTTAGCTCTTTTAAATATCTATTTTTTCTATCGACATCAATCATTTGTAGATCTGACCCCTGCCCAACTTTACAATGATCCTTGATTATATTTATAGCATCATGATCCGTTATCTGCCGGCTTTCTTTTATTTCTAAACATTTATCATCGTTATCTTGATTAATATACTCAATAAATTTCCTTACAGCTTTTTCTCTATCTCCATTTAAAATATCAAGGGCATAGTCCCTATCAGTCTGATTTTTTTCTCCAATATAATCTGTATAATTTGTCCATAGATAGTCTTCAATTTTAGCTGCTATACCAGCTTTTACAGGATTCCGAAAGATATATCTTAGCACTGTTAGGAAGTATTCATCCTCCTCTACAGGCTCACTTTTAAATCGATCCTGAAATAAATTTCCTACTCTTCCATACTTCTTATTGTACCATAAAACGTAGCTGCCACATATCCTTCGCATAACAGTATCTAACGGCTCCTTATCTTCCATTAGTAACAGATGAAGATGGTTGCCCATTAGACAATAGGGTATAATTTGTACTTGCTAATCTCCCTGTATTTTTGTAAGGTTTCTATAAACTTATTGCTGTCTTCCTCTTCTTTAAACACAGTTTTACGATTGATTCCTCTCATAGCAATATGATATATTCCGCTTTTGCTTTTTTCCTTGGCATTCTTGGCATAAAAATCACCTCTATGACTTTTATATTACATGAACGGTCACGTGTTAATAACCCCGTCCTCTTGTCACCTTAATAACCTCGTCCCCTTGTCACCCTTTTCTAAGATAGATGGAGAGATTAATTCCTTTTCTACATAATATTCAATTGCTTTTTTTGTAAGTTCTGTAATTTTACTTATTTCATTAATCAACATTTTTATCACCTCTCTTAAACCATAAGCTAACACCTAAGGTGATAGTCAAGAGTTTTAACGAATATTAATCATTTTCATTCTAATAAATATTTCAACTATAAACCTTGTATCTTAGACTTGTAATATGATTATTGATATTTTTTTAAAAGAATTCGGAATACAACAATGCCAGTAACATACATGAAAATCCAAAGAATACCAAGATATAGAACCAAAAATTTTGTCTCTAGAAATCCTAATGAACCAATGATTGAAAAAATAATAATCGAAATAGCAACAACTAAAAAAGTAATAATATATGCAATTCTTCCAGAGCGATTTCTTAAATTTTCCTTAAGCTCATCTCTCAGATTTATTTTCTCTTTTTCCAGCTTAGTCTCATAAATTTCCTTGCGTTTTGGTGATGACCAGTAAAAGTATTTCCAAATCAAACTTAGACCTCCAACTAGACCCGCTCCAGAAAAGCCAAATAGTAAACTACCAATCGCATTTTCAGCACTTAATGCAAACCACAAACACGTAGCTCCGAATAAAATATAAAGCAGTCCTATATACAAGTTATTTTTCTTCATTTCCTTTACCTCCTTTATTATTTAAATAGAATATTTCTTCAATTTTTAATTCAAAAAGCTCTGCTATAGCAAAGGCTAATTCCAATGAAGGACTATATTTTTCGTTTTCAATGGCATTAATCGTTTGTCTTGTTACTCCAAGAGACTTCGCCATATCTTCTTGCCGCAGTCCAACGTCTTTTCTTAGTTTTTTTATGTTATTTTTCATTTTTGCTCATCTTCCATTTTAGAAAACTTTGAGTCCCAAGCAAAACAAGGTTTTGGGTAATTAAAAGAAAAAATGACAAACCCCTATTTCCATTTTGTATCCAGTCAAACATCACCCAAATAAACAGAAACATAACCGTATAAAACCATGCCCATCTTACAGACTTCAAAGATATGCTCATTTCCATTTCATCCATTTTTCTCATTACAATCATCCTTCCATTAAGTCTTAAGTTGAAAAATGTAAAAGTTGTTTTACATTTATAATAATAATATTAAGTCTAGTTAATGTCAAACATGTTTTACATTAAGCTTTAACCCTAAATTATAAAAACCGACTCAGATCATCCATCCAAGTCAGCCAGATAATCCCTTATTATTCCTCATTACACTCCTTCTCCGTTCCATCCATAAACATTATGATAATCCTCCCCGTTTCATAAACCTTGAGGTGGTCTAAAGTTCTTAAAATAAAGTCTGTATCGATATCTTTAGTGTATTTTGCTCCTTATGCCATATTGGTAAACTCTGCGAGAGCTTCCCATTTCCTCTTTAGCTCTTCACGATTGTCAAGTAATACGTTCCGAGAGAATATACAGGAATCTATAAGTATCGCTTTATTGATGTGTCTGTTGATTCAACCTTGTACACCTTGAACTTTATATCTTTCTTAGCATTACCAGACCTTCTTGTATTGGTTCTTTGTCTTTTAGATTTTTCCCCTAAATGCTTGATTCAAGAATTATAGACTAATTTTCCTACATAAGATTTTTCTCAATATATTTCAGTAATTCAATACTTTTACAATTTCGCAAAACACCTTAATTCTGCGAAATTTCTTCCCTCCCTCTAAAGAAAAATCCCTCAAACTTAGTCTGAGGGAACATATATACATCATTAAATTTTATCAAAAACCTTCTAACCACTGATTCCAACTTATTTCTTCTCTATCAAAACACAACACTCAACATGGGTCGAGTTGATTGAATTGATGTCAAAAGGCGAATTTTGACCCCGACGTATGCGGGAACATGTCAATTAGATTTTTGGTGCTTTTAGAAAAATGGTCGTATGGGGGGAACATATCCATAACCCACTATTAATCATTATCATTTTCTAATGGAGTCTCTAATGTGGTATCATTTCTTTCATCTTGTTTCTTGCAGTTAAATAACAACCTAATATCAAACTTTTTTATTTCATCTAAATGTTCAAGTAATATACTCTGCATTTTTGCATTTATTGAACAATCAAAATAAGCTGTTTCAAACCATGTTTTTGCTCGCTTATAGTCTCCAAGATGTATGTATTTATTTGTCAATTTAGTAAATAGAGCTATATCAAATAATACATTGAATCGCACTCCGAATTTTTTATAACGATTGCTTATGTATTCCGAGAGTGTTTTATCAATATTTTCGATATCCCAAGACCATTACATCCTTTTTAAATTCTACATCATATTGTTTACTTCATTTTGCAATCCTCCTAATTAGATTTTATTATATAATATTCGTACTAGGTGTTACAACTATATTATACAATTACACCTCAGATCGGAAAGGTTTTTGAAAAAAAATATAAATTTTTTTGCTGTCCTCCGTATCTTAAAATGAAAATGACGGCGGCTTTGATTTTCCCTCAAAGCCGCCGTCAACTAAATTTAACGCTAATGGTTTATTTGCATTATTTTCAAAGAGTGATGCTTTGAAAGAAATCTGTGCCTCTATTGCTGCTCGGCAAATCTCCACCAAGCAAATGTTCCTGCTGTTCCTGCTATACCTGTCAAAGCCAGAATTATTATGCTGCTCATATTAAGGGTACCGGCAATTTGGAATAGCGCAGGAATAGTCCATGGAAAATAGGAAGCAAATCCCATATCTGACAATACTGTTGAAAGAATAACGATTAGTAAGACAAGACCTAATGGTGCCAAGTATCCTTTGCTCACATTTGCAAGAAGAGCTCCAGGCGTTGTAATAAAGATAAACAATAGTGATGTTATAAAGAATCTTAAGAAAGTATCTCCCACAAAAGCTGCCGACCAACCAGGCAGACCAGAGACAGCTCCTACAGCAAAACCAACAGCAAACATGAAAAGTGCAAGTAAAACATCCCAAGCTAAAATCACCAAAAACTTAGATATTACGATACGCTCTCTTGACACAGGTTTTGCCAGCAAATCCTTAATCGTTTTGTCCGTAAACTCCCGACCAAATACCCATGCGGATATAAATGTATATCCAATTAATCCTAGAGCGGCAAGGGTATTAGGCAATTGTGTCAAATATACCTGCCAATTGATCTCGTCAACACTAGCTGCTGAAATAATACCTATTCCCATCATGAGCGGTCCAATCAGAAAGACCAGAAACGTCAACCAAAACACATTTGAACGAATGACTTTTCGAATCTCGCAATACAAAACCGATAAAATACTCATTATTGATTCCCTCCTGTTATTTCAATGGTACGAAGAAAGTATCCTTCCAGAGTTTCTGTCATTATTCGAAGCAGAGTCGGTGGCTGGTTGACTCCAACGAGCAATTCCACTAGTCGCTCCGGAGCATCTACTGCGTGGCTATCGGTTAATTTGAAATGTCCGTCCATCATCTCCTCAAATGTATAGCCCTGCTCTTTCAGTACACGCTTTATGGCGTTTCTATCTCTACCATCTAGCGCCAGATTTTTCTGTAGTACTTGCTCCAGCCTATCCATTTCGATTTCTTGAACCAAATGGCCGTTATGAATAATCCCAATGCGCGTAGCTACTTTTGAGAGTTCCTCTATCAAATGGCTGGATATAAATACGGTTACACCGGAATTCGCTAAATCGTTAAGCATATTACGAACTTCAACAACTCCAGCCGGATCAAGAGCGTTAATTGGTTCATCCAGTATCAAAACTTGCGGGTTGTGTATTATGGCTTTGGCAAGCCCCAGACGTTGCTTGTTCCCCATAGAAAGATTCCTCGCTTTTTTGTTTTTATATGGCTCAAGCCCCATTTTGCAAATAGCCTGATTAACAGACGCTTTATCTGATACTCTTTGCATACGTCGTGCTATATCCATATTTTCAATTACGGTTAATTCTGGATAAAAAGTGGTTTCCTCCAAATATCCAATTTTATCCCATAATTTATAGTTTCCGGCATAGACCCTCTCGCCCAATATGTGCAGCTTACCGGAGGATGGCCTGAGCATCGCTAAAAGCGTCTTTATAGTTGTTGTCTTTCCAGCACCATTCAACCCGAGAAATCCATATATTTCTCCTCGTTTCACCTCCAATGATAGATTGTTCAAGGCACTAAAGTTACCAAAATTTTTGTGCAGCCCTTCAATTTGTATAGCTGCTCGATCGCTGTTTTTTTGTCTTGAGAATATCTGCATTTCATGCAACTCCTTTCATATAGTGCTTTTATTCTAATAGGTTAATATCAACTGAATCTAAATTATTGGCCACTCCGGAAAAAATGATAAAGCAAGGATTGCATCGGATACTGAAAAGAAAAAGCACCTGTAAATGGTATTTCCCATAAACAGATGCTTTTACAGAAGATAGTCTTAATCTCTCACTTATTCTTCCGACATTCCCGAAGGCAAAAGAATAGTAAAGACGCTGCCTTTTCCCGAACTGCTGTCAACTTCAATGCTACCTCCTGTAAGGTCAATAATTTTTTTAACCAAGGTCAATCCAAGCCCGTTTCCGGTCATAGAGCGAGATGCGTCGCCTTGATAGAACTTATCAAAAATGCGTTGCATTGTTTCTTCATCCATTCCTTGCCCATTATCCCGTATACAAAACCGTATCGATAAACCTACACGAGTTAAGCTGACTTGTATTATTTCGCCACTATCTGTGAATTTGATCGCATTATCCAAAAGGTTTACCCATATATGTTGGAGCAAGTGTGCATTGTTATAAATATTGATGCTCTCTAAATCTACCTCCATCGTAAGATTTTTTGCGCTCCATTTAGGTTCCAACATCAGTATGGCAAGGCGGATTTGCTCATCCAGCGCGTAAATCTTTTTTTCGTTAATGATTTCTACGGTTTCAATTTTTGATAAATTCAAGACATTCGTAGATAATTCAGCCAGCCGCTCCGATTCCTGTATAATAATATCTAGGTACTCGCGCCTTTCTTCAGCGGTTAGAGTTTCGTCTTGCAAGATTCGTACAAATCCCTTAATTGAAACGATTGGCGTTTTAAACTCGTGTGAAAAATTGTTGACAAAGTCTGTGCGCAAGAGCTCAATCCCCTCCAGTTTCCGTGCCATTTTATTAAAACTCACAGCAAGGGTTTCAAGCTCTGGAATGTTGCTGCCATTTACTCTAACCGTAAAGTCGCCCTTAGCCACATTATCCACGGCTTCAATCAGGTTGCGCACGGGCTTAAGCATCCACCTGCTTAATAAAGCTGTAATGGCAGTTCCTATCGCTACGCCTACAAGCATTAACACATAAGATAAAAAAGAAATTGATATGTCATTTCGGTCGATAATACCCATAACTTCCATCAAACGCATAGATAATCCGATTATTAAAAGAGATGAGAACATTACAAAAAACACAAAACTCACCAGTACAGCAGCAAGACCCATTCTTTTTTTCATGATTTCTTCACCGCTTTATATCCCAATCCACGCACAGTTACGAGTTCAAAATCAGGATTATCTTTTAATTTTTCCCGTAGTCTGCCCATATGGACATTCAATGTATGTTCATCCGATTCTATATCCGGTCCCCAAATTTCATCCATCAATTGCGCGCGTGTAAAAATTACATTCGGATAGCTCATCAGCTTGAAAAGCAAATAAAATTCTTTTTTGGGAAGGGCAATCGTGTTTTCTGCTTGCGTTACGGTAAGCCTACTATAATCCAAGGTGGTGCTCCCAATTGTTATTTTCTGTTGATTCACGATTTGTGCCCGACGTAATAAAGCTTTTATGCGAAATAGCATCTCCTTCTCATCAAACGGCTTTGTCATGTAGTCGTCTGTCCCAACGAGGAAGCCTCTATGCTTTTCCTGAATTTCCTGTTGTGCTGTAAGCATCAATATAGGGATGGTTTCTCCCACATCGCGCAATTCTTTGCAAAGTTGATAGCCGTCCATCCTCGACATCATTAAATCCAAGACAATCAAGTCAAAATGGTGCTTTTCCATCATGTCTAAAGCATCGAGACCGTCTTTTGCAGCAAACGTAGTATAGCCTCCCCGCTTTAGGACAGCGCAGATCAGTTTTAGTGTATTGATATCATCTTCAACTACTAAAATATTGAACACAAGTTCACCTCCCAATTCTACTCTCTCAATTACCTATTCCATTTTATTATTCTCAAATCAACTGTACCTCAATTTTTGATCCATTATTTATATTGCAAGCATCGGCATATTATCTGATAACTAAATTTTATTCTGTCTGTGTTTTCGATATCGGCCATCTGCAGGCTTCTCTGCTTCCTTTGGAATAGCCCATACACGCACGAACCGCACAACACCAGGTATACGCCTTTCCACACACAGCTTTTGAATCCGTCGCTCAGAAATTCCCCATTTTAACGAAGCCTCTTTTGAGCAAGAACCTAAAGAGTATCTAAGATTTATAAATGAGAAAAGGAGTATTAGTGAAGCTAGAAAGGAATGCCAGAAAAAGAATAATGGAATGCACTTAGAGATAGGGAGTCTCCTTCCATCTGCCATATATATATTGCGACTGCATTATCCAAGCATTTGGTTTCCCAATATATTCAACTTTGCTATCTACTACAGCATCTAAATAGTATCTTATTAATAGTTTCTGTTTCTAATTCCACTACATTTGGTTTTTTCAAAATTCCCTCCATAATATTACTTCCCTTAAACATAATTATCCACCAACGACACCTATGCTGATTTCGTTAGTCATCTTGTCAACTCACCACGTCAATATCCATATCATCTTCTTGATCATCTAACCTGCCTATCTTGGATAAGTTCCCACAAAATAAAAATCCGTAATCATCCTGCCGGTTTGAAACCAGATCTCAAATCACGGAAACCCTTTATTTATAAACTTTTTTATCCCCAAAACATCGTATTAACTTTCACCCTTGACATTAATACTACCGTCTCGTCGGTATTAAAATTTGAAAACATATCCCCACAAACTATCATCATGAAATCTTATTAAAGTAGATGATAGTTTTATGGAAGAATTAAAAACCTTTCACTAATAAACATTAGGTGAAGTTCACTCAATCATAAAGCTCAATGAACAGCTCAGCATAAGTATTTTTGTTTTGATTTCTGATGCTTTATTATTAATTTGTGATTTGATGTTTCTATTTTACTTTTGCCAAAGCTTTTGTACTTAAAACGTGCTGGGCATTAATTGCATATAAATATAATTATTTATTCAAGTAATCCAAGCTCCACCTGTATCTCATTAACAACTTTACGCACTACATAGTTTGTATCTACAGATGCTTTTTGAACAATGTATTTGAATGTTTCAAAATCAATATCTTTTAATAGGTGAATATTTCTCAGTATTTTATTTTTTATGTAGACATTATCTTTGTCCATTAGCTTAACTAATTGATTGCATACAACATTCTTATTCTCTATGTTTCGCAATAATAAAAACAGGATTTGAACCGCATTCCAACGAATATTCAAGTCGGATTCCACACACCATTCTATTGCCTGTTGCAATATTATATGTTCTAACTGAATGTCAGGCACAGGGGAGTTGTTAGCTTCTAGATAATTCAAAAATGCTACACTAGCTTTTCTGTTTGATAAAGTATCATCGCCAATATCTACTAATGTATTAAGCAACCCTACTGTTATATCTTCGCCTAAGCAATTATATAAAAGAAGTGCAGAAAACTTTAGATTTGTTTCATTTAAATTCGTTATGATAGCCTGCGCCTTTTCCACCTGCGGTTTGCTCGACAACAATTCTATTATCTTATTTTTGTTACGCTCTTGTACGCTAGATTGAGATTTTAGCAAGTAAACCAGCAGTTCTATAGCATCTATTTTTACTTCAATCGTCTGGTTTTTTCTTAATAATGTTTCACTCGAGACTTCAAACGCAGAATCAATTAATTCATTAGAAAACTTTGCCGTACTTTGTTGTAAGATATTTTTGATAGTAATATGTGGCTGATTCCCTCGACCAAAAAATGTCCCATTTTTTCCTTGTTCTTCGTTGTCTTTCTGCACTTGAGTTATATATGACTTCAGAAAGTCTGGCATATCCGTTTTCTCTTCTGCAGTTGTCTCCAAACGGTAAGTGCTGTTATAAAAATCTGGCATTTCATCAGCAATTATTTTATCAAGTTCTTCTGTTAGCTCTCTATGCTTTTTCCTGAGTGTAAACAACGCTGCCTCTAGACTATGAATATGTATCCTTTCATCTGGATTTCGCACGATATTTATAATGACTTCCAATAGATTGGCTACATTTTCTGGAGATGCTTCATCAAGACTTACGCATTTCCGAATCAGTTTAAATATTTCGTCGTAAAACCGACGTTTATTATTATGAATACAGTTGCATATGATGTCAATTAGTTGGTTCTGAGAGATACGCAAATAACTCCCTTCAAGGGTAGGGAATATCTCGTAACCGATTACGGTTACGGAATTTTTATCTTCAATCCATTTGGAAATAAGCTCATATAACTCAGACCATACAAAACTGAATCTTTCATCATCCATATAATAGCAAGTAATTCTAAACGCATTTAGCTTGCTAATAAACCGTTTATGAGCAATTGGTCTGTTGTTCGAAAAAGAATAAATTTCATATGCATCGTTTTCATTCATCTTACTTAGCAAATCACCAAAGCATCGGATTATTCCATCAACTTCCTTCTGTTTTCCATCTATAATTGTCGTTTTTAAAAGAATTTTTTTTATGTTCCAATCTGAATATCTCGTTGCACAATAAAAGGCAATTAGTTTTATGCGTTTGTACAGTAACTGTAAATGGGTAAGTGATCCATTATACATCGCTAATACATAAATGCCTGTAAGCGATTTGATATGTACACCTAGCCCGTGACCAAAAGTAACTGTTCCGGGAGTTTCAGTTTTATATTTAATAGCTTGTTTTATTATACCCTCATAATAATTACTGTCTAGCCTATCCAATAACGGATAATAAAGTAAAGATTGACTGTTATCCAGTTCTTTTTGATATTTCTGATTTAGCGAATAAGTATTTCGGCTTTCCTGCAAGAACAAATCTTGATTCCGTAAATCAATGAGTATATCTTTTATAAGCCATTCAGATAAGCAATTTTGCTTTGCTATTTGCAAGGCTTCATCTAGTTTATTTATACAAGCTTTTTGATCTCCGGAATAATATGCCCTGATAGCTTCATATCGCTTCTTTGTTACAGTAAAATGCTGAGTAGTTTGGTGTTTCTCAATTTCAAGCAATAATAAACCCAAGCTATCTTCATTGATGGTAGCCCCTTCAAATAGCACAGGGAGAAAATCTGCACATAATTGGTCTATGTTTCCTGTTTTTTTCACTTCGTCATATGAAAGCTCAAGAATCAGCTTTGTAAAATATTCAATACAAGCGTCAATATTGGTAAGTACATCTTTTTGTGCAATACTGTCTGAATAAATGGATAATTCAACATTTGAAATATCAGCGGATTGCTCTGTCAATGACTCTTCATGCCATGTTAAACGCCCTTTGCAGTAGTGCTTATATATCATTACTAAATCGTTAATTAAATCAATTGCGCCGCTTTTAATAAGGTCTTTAAAGTCATGTATAGTTTCACTTTTTGCGTATTGTGCACCTTTCAAGCTTTTTTGTAGCGGCGTTTCTTCTTTCGAGGATTGGTCGCAAAAATAGAAAAGTGATTTGATGCCATGCTTTTTTGCAGTATCAATTTCCTTTTGAACACCTAATGGAACACCATCACTATTATCAATCAGGAATATGCACACATCACAATCTTCCAGTGCAAATGTATAGTGCTGTCCCGCAGAAGTAGTAGCAGCCCCTTCAGATTCAAAGACATAAACTTTTGCAAAACCTGTTGATTCAATTAATGTTTTAAGTGCTTCACGCACGAAATTATATTTTTGTTTTTCAGGCTCATCGCCACATGCAGAACTTATAAATATTTGTATTTTTTGCTCAGGTATAATCATAGCGCACTCCTCACAAAATTCATTTTAACAAATTTTAGAATTTAGCATCTCTACCGGCAACGTAGCAGATTCAGCAACCAACAAAGACGTATATAGTGTTACTAATACTCTTCTTTTATTCGAATTCTATCTTCGCAAGGGTCTTTCTCTTTATCAAAGTCAAGAAATCTTTCTAATCACATTCAAACCAGTATAGGGCTGCAATTCCCGGATCAGCATTATACTTCTTCTTCGTTTTACAGATATTCCCATTATTACTGTAATACGCACTTACTTTTTATATCCTTTACCCAGCAATTTCATTTCCATATCTTCTAGAGCATCTATATAATCTTTTTCAACTTGAGAAATATCATTTAAATGCAAAGCCTTATATTTCTTATACTCTTCCTTTGCTTTAAGTTCAGCTGTCTTAGCACTAATCTTTCCCGCATGAGTTAGAATTTCATGCTTGGACAATTTCAGAAATCCATCTAATGTTTCAATCCAATCTGACATATACATCGGGATTCTTCTTCTCGCCTGCATTTCAGCAAATTCAAGATAAGCAGACACAACACTGTTCAAAGCAGCTAACTCATCTTCTGTGCAATAATTTTTTGCTACCAGTGCATCTGCTTGTGTAGGCTGTTCTCCCTTGAAACTAAGCATACCCATATGAGGTTTATCTGCATTTGCTGCGTAATAAATCTTTTCTGCAGCAGTTTGACCATGTGCAGCCCAATGCATTTTGTTTTGCACTGTTTTAAAAAACAACATTGAAGATTCCATTCTTGGATCATAATCAACGCTTGTCGCGTAGATATCAAGAACTTTCCTCCAGAATACTTTTTCCGATGAACGAATATCACGAATTCGCTCCAACAGTTCATCAAAATAAATTCCTCCGCCATTATTTTTTAGAAGGTCATCATTCATGGCGAATCCTTTTTTCATATATTCTTTTAAAACATTACTTGCCCAAATTCTAAACTGTGTACCTCGCAAGGATTTTACACGATAGCCCACAGAAATAATTACATCTAAATTATAATGGTCAACTTGATAATCTTTTCCGTCAGAAGCAGTGTAGGCAAATTTTGCCCACACTGAACTTTTTTCAAGTTCACCTTCTTTAAAAATATTTCTTATATGTTTACCAATTACACTTCTATCTCGCTGAAATAATTCAGCCATTTGGTCAATGGATAGCCAAACGGTATCATTGTCAAAAGTAGTTTCTATTTTTGTCAATCCATCTTCAGTCTGGTACATTATAATTTCAGAGTTCATATTCATACTCCTTGCGCACTTTTCTTTTATTATACACGTTTCATCAAAATATTCCCAGTATTATGCAAAACAGAGACTAAGTTTACGTGCCATTTTATTGACTCAGACTTAGCCTCTAATAATATGATATTTTATTAAAACTCATTATTTCTGTGATTTGATCCAATCAATTATACTATACCAAAATTCTTCAACGCATCTTTGATTGCTTCCACCTTTTCAGGCGTTGGGTGTTTTCTTGAATTTTTCAATTCCTCCACTACATTCGGGACATCATGCATCGGTAATCCTAAATCTCTTTTTACTTCTGCGATATAAGCCGTATGCACTTTGAAACCATACTTGCTTTCTATATACTCTTATATCATCTTATAGGTAACTTTTTCGCTTGGTCTATAATCCTCAGCTTTTTCAACAATCTTGCCCACTGGAATTTTCCCGTCACCTTCACCAAACTCCACATTTACGTTGATATGTGTGTCTGCTTTTTTGTGGGAAAGAAGTACTACCGTCTCAACATGGGTTTTTATAGGATGATGATAATATTCGGTAGAATATATACATCCCCCCTTAGGCTACTAAGGGGGGATGTATTTAATGGTTTCAACCTTGAATCAGGAATGATTAATTATTAATTAACTCTGCTTTTATTAATAGACTTCTTATTGCTGCTAATGATTCTGCATGTGTTAGTGTACCTTTAGGGTCTAAAATTCCATTGCCTTTACCACTGAAGATTCCAGCATCTACAGTTCTTCTTACATAGGCTGTTGCCCAATCGGATACTTCATTACTGTCTACAAATAAAGATAGTTTATCTTCACTATTATCAAGAATTTTAACGATGTCCATGGCTTTTGCATACATTGTCATGGCCTCTTCTCTGGTGATGGTTGCACCTGGCTTGAAGGTTCCATCAGGATAACCTTTAATGATACCCCAATCATTTGCTATTAGTACACTTGTCAAATGCTTATTCTTGGCAAGATCTGTAAACCTATTCTCTAAAGTATGTCCTTCTCTATATAGACCCAATGCTCTTACTATATACTCTGCAAATTCTGCTCTTGTAACTGCTTTGTCTGCTTTAAAATTTTGATAATCTACTAATACAAGCCTTGAAGCCATATCATTTACAATTGCTTCTGACCAATGTCCTTTAACTTCATCTATGAAGACTGGACTCCAAATGATTGAATAGGAAGAGTTTGTAAGTGAGTTTAGTCTTGAATATGTCTTACCATCCTTTTGGAATATTTCTGTTGGTATATGGCTATAGGAACTATTTGCATTAGATACAATGCCTGTTGTAATCTTGTTTTTATCTACACCATTAGGAATTTCAATTATGCGCTGAGCATAAGTATTAAATCTATTAATTTTAACCTCCTTAAAGGTGCCGTAATCAGTCGATGTCCTTGCTATAATTTCAAATTTTACAGGTTCAACTACGATCTCATGACCTAATGCTTTTGCTTGTTCTTTGAGCATTTCACTTTCTATGGATGATGTTTTATCAATATTTAATTCAATGTCAATAGTGTGTAAGCTATCTGAAGGTACCCCCATTAATTCTGCGATTTTTTCAATTGCGAAGTTTTGTGCATCTAAGTGGTATTGAACTTGTTCTTCTATTATCGAAACTCTAAAGTCGTTGTCTTCCAGATTTTTAACAATATCTCCCGTCAGTAAGACTCTAGTAATATCCCCTGGGGTTGTTATAGAAAAAGAAACCTCTTTGTTCGTTTGATTTTCTTTTGCATATTCTTCTATTAGGCTATTTATCTGCTGGGAATCTACTACTAACTTTATTTCTCTATTACCGTCTATTTCTGTTATGGTTTCTGTGGCAAGTTTCTGAACTTGGTCTTGAGTGGTTATAATAACTTCTTTGTTATTTGATAGTGGTGTTGAATCACCCCCACCTCCACCACCTGATGAATTTCTTGGTGGTGCTACTGATTCAGCACGGGTTACTGTTACTGTGTATGTCTTTATGCTGCCATCCTGTGCTGTCACCTCTACTTTTACAGTATTTTCGCCTGCGTTTAGATTGATTGCCTGTGATGGCTGCCCACTTCCCACTACATATCCGTCTACTATTACTGTTGCTCCAGCATCAGCTACTATCGGCGTTATTTTTATATTTGTCACGTTATTGGCCACGTTTGCCACATAGCTTGTTGTACCATAGTGAAATTCAGGCGAAAGAGTACCTTGGCTTAATATTAAACTGTTTAAATTTGCATTATATGATACCCATCTGGCATAAATATGCATATCTGTAGTTATCGTTTCTTCAAAATTAAATTCTGTTGTAAAGCTATTATCGGTATACCATCCATCAAAGGTGTATCCAGCTTTGGTTGGATCTAAAGGTCTTGTTGCTTTTTGGTTATACGCTACTGTTTGATTTCCTACTGAACTTCCTCCATTTACATTAAAGTATACTGTGTAGGTTGGCTTTGAAGCTACTGTTATATTTGCCGATAATGGGCTTGTTCTATTATTAAGTTTGTTTTCATTTAGTGTAATGGTTCCCACTCCAGCACTGCTGAGATTACCATATACCTCTGCTGTTACTATTGTTTCACTATTAATTACTTGTCCTATATTTAGGTTGCTGAAAACTCCACCTAAATTTATATCTGATTTATATACAGAGCCTATTACTGTATCATTAGATATATTTAAAGTAAATATCTGATTAAAATCTTCTGTAAACTCTACATTGTTTGGACTAGCTATCATTGTAATACTATCTTGAGGTGTTAACCACTTTGCATAAAGGGTTCTATTTTCTGTAACTATATCTACTCCAAAGTTCCATTGGTTGATTAGCCCTGGATCTTTGTACCACCCTCCAAAGTTAAAGCCTGTTCTTGTTGGAGCTGTTGGGGTTGACAATAGGCTGTTGTAGTCTACTGTTTGACTTGCTACTGGGCTTCCACCTTGACTATCAAACTCTACAGTGTATTGAATGATATCCCATTTCCCATAGACATCTGTATCTTGGGTGATGGGTGTATTTTCAAAGTCGAAGCTCGTTGTGAAACTACTGTCGGTATACCATCCATCAAAGGTATATCCTGTCTTTGTTGGAGGAGCTGGCTCTACAACTTTTCCATTATGCTCTATCGTCTGACTAGCAACTGCAGTGCCTCCATCTACATCAAAACTTACGCTATATTGATTGATACTCCACCTTGCATATAAAGTTGTATGTGTTGTTACTGCATCTGTTGCAAAATCCCATTGGTTGATTAACCCTGCTTCCCTGTACCAACCACTAAAGCTATAGCCTGCTCTAGTTGGGGCTACTGGAGTCGATAATAGGCTGTCGTAATCTACCGTTTCACTACCTACTGAACTTCCTCCCTGAGAATCAAAAGTTACTGTATATTGATTAATGTTCCACTTAGCATAGATTACTGTATTTCCTGTAATTTCTGTATTGTCGAAATCAAACTCTGTACCAAAACTACCATTGGTATACCATCCATCAAAGGTATGGCCTGTCTTTGTTGGAGGTACTGGCTCTACAACTTTTCCATTATGCTCTATCGTCTGACTAGCAACTGCAGTGCCTCCATCTACATCAAAACTTACGCTATATTGATTGATACTCCACCTTGCATATAAAGTTGTATGTGTTGTTACTACATCTGTTGCAAAATCCCATTGGTTGATTAACCCTGCTTCCCTGTACCAACCACTAAAGCTATAGCCTGCTCTAGTTGGGGCTATTGGGGTTGGTAATATAGTATTGTAATCCACTACTTCATTATCTACTGCACTTCCTCCTTGACTATCAAACTCTACAGTATATTGAATGATGTCCCATTTTCCAAAGACAGTTGTATCTTGGGTGATTGGTGTATTTTCAAAGTCGAATTCTGTTGTGAAACTACTATTGGTATACCAATTATCAAAGGTGTGACCTACTTTTGTTGGGTTTGGAGCTGGTCTTACGGCTTTTCCATCCTCAGGAATATCTTGACTTGGAACAGTGGTTCCTCCGTCTACATTAAAGCTGACAGTATACTGAGGAATTTGTGGAAGAAAATAAAAATCATACATATCTTGAATTTCTACTGCTGCTAATGCTCTTCCATAAACAATAAAATCATCCATATATCCATCAAAAAAATTAGGTGAACCATTGATACCGAAACCCGATCCGATATACCAATCAGCAAACCAATGCCCTTCGCTAAAATCAATTGTCCCTGCATCGGGATGAATTTCACTAGCCGAGAGACTTCCATTAATATATAGTTTCATTTCAGTACCATCCCAAACATAAGTAATTAAATGCCATTCATTCAATGGTACTATTTGGGCTGACTCAATTTCTACATAATTAAATCCCATAGTCACTTTATTATCACTGGTATACCTAATATATAAATCACCTTGAAAATCAGGCAAAAACTCCCAAATACCTTGATCTCGAGCTTCTGTAACTTTTACTAGAGTAGAAACAGAGATCTGACTATTCCCCCCTAATCTGGTTAGAAGGTATTTTCCATCAGCATAATAATCTTGAGTATAAATCATAGTTTTGCCATCGAAGAAAGCGGAAAAGCTCCCCTCCTTTGGATTTTGAGTATCGTACTGCAAAGATCCACCCTCTGAATAGATGTAACTCGACATCAAATGTCCCGTATCATCTAAATGACTCTCCTCAAATCGCCATCTAATACTATAGTCTCCTGGGATAGAATCAATAGCATAAACAGATGAATCATTAATTGCTATAGGTATTACC
The DNA here is from genome assembly GCF_001042715.1 of Clostridium aceticum. NCBI lineage: Bacteria > Bacillati > Bacillota > Clostridia > Peptostreptococcales > Natronincolaceae > Andreesenella > Andreesenella acetica. The sequence continues at coordinate 2,832,816 of NZ_CP009687.1, forward strand.
ATGCAAATTACTAATAATAAAGATATTATTTTTTTTTAATATCATATTATTCACCCCTGTTCTTGTAGTATATTTCTAAGCTCCTGTGTAGCATTTTTGACCACTAAAAAAGAAATACCCTCACTTTCTTTATTAATTTTCCTCCTACACTTATTCCACTAATAATTAAAAACTCAGTCGATATTTGTAGATATTTGTTAATATTCTTAATTCGTTATATTATAAATAATTCCTTCTTAAATTAACCTAAGAAATTCTTTATGGTAATTTAAGATAAAGCAAGAATAAAAAACTAAATTACTATCACAGTAATAAAACAGTGGTTTCTACAGGTTTTCTTTCTGCAAAATTTCTTCACCCTTTCAAAGACAAATCCCCTAAACACTCGTCTAGGGGAACATATATCCTTTATTCGATTAATCTGAAACACTCTGAACCACTGACTCCAACCTATTTTTTCTCTATCAACACAACACTCTCAACATGTGTTGAGTCGGTGAAAGGGATATATTATTTCAATCCCTAAATATATAATTCAATTTATTATAATCAATTAATAATTTCAAATGTTTCCTCTAAATAATCATCTATACTACCATCATAGTTACTTAAAAATGCACGTTCTTTAATTAACTCGCCTATACATATCAGTTTCGCTTCTCCATTAAAATAATCATTATTAAATCTATATATATTGTTTTCATATTCTTTTGTTTCTGCAATTGATAGTATTACTTGGGTATCGTCTGGTTTATTCGTACCAATAAATTCTATAATTTTATTTTTATTTGCTGGATCTATATCTTCTTTAAAAATTGCATCAAGCATAAAGGGAAATCTATGAATTGGGTCTGTTTTTTCTATTACTTTGTTAAATGCAAAGTTATATGCAAGTACTGTTTTATGAAGTTCGACACCCTGAGATGGAAAAGCTGAGATTTGATATAGTGATTTATAACGATCTTCTTTTAGTGGTTTTACACCTAATTCATCAAGGTAGGACTGAAAAATCTTTGCAAATTCTTTACTCTTAACTAATCTGGAACTTTCAACATCTTCTTCTGTTTTAAAAGCTTTTAGATCATTTGATATTTTTTCCTTTTCAGATGTTAATTCACCTAGTTTATGTTTTATGTTGTCAATCAATTGTATGTTTACTTTATCCCTCAACCAATTATCAAAGGAAACATTGTATTTTTTATATTTCTTTAGTATTTCATATTCCTTCATTTTACGATTTTTACGCTTATCTATTTCTTTTCTTAAAGAATTTATTTCAGATTGCAAACTTTTTATCTTATGTTTACAATGCTCAACTTCTTTTTTTGTATCATTTTGTTCTTGAAGATACTTATAGGATTCACCAATACTAAAGGGAAGCTCTTGATTACAGCTAGGACACTTTCCACTAATTGGATTTTGCTTTTTGTGATTTTTTGATATCATCCTAAGTAATGACTTTCTTTCTAAATAATAACTAAGTTCATTGCATTTAGAAATAAATTTCTCTTCTTTTTCAATTAAGATCTGTTGGTTTTCACTATGTGAACCGATATACTCTTTAGACAATTCAGTAAACTGTTCATCTACTAATTTAGTAACTAAAAATTCTTCATTATTTTGTTCTAAATTAATAAAAAATTTCATTTCATCCTCTTTGCTTTTTAGTTGTAGTTCAAGTTTCTGTTTCTTTTCTCTATCAACAAAAGATTCTATCCCTAAGTAATAGTCCAAATAATCATTTTTAAAGTTTTTATAAAATTCAAATCCACTAAAAGCTTTTCTGAGGTAAACCCACCCAACTGACTGCGGTATATAATAGGGTAAAAACATTGCTTCTATGGGAGCTACATTATATCCATCCTTATTTTCTAATCTTAAAGAAAAATCAAATAGTTCATGCATATATTCTTTTAATTTAATATGTTCTGCAGAATTATTTGCTTTTATACCATTGAATTTAATTGTTGGAAATTTCCCTCGCTTTATATAAAGAGTTTCATCTTCTCTTATAAAAATCACTTGTTCTGTATTATTATTTTTTAATAATTGGCAGTCCACTCTTATTATTACTTCTTCGTCAATAATTTCTTTTAAATAGTCATTATTATCATTGATACCAAAAGTATATAGTATCAACTGAAAAACTGTACTTTTACCAGATGTATTTTTTCCATAAATAACATTAACACCATTATCAAATTCCGAATGAAAATACTTATTATTACTTTCTGCGTATGCAACAAGTTTGTTTATAATTAGTTTTGTTCCCAAAGTTCATCCCTCACTTCTATGTAAGCCGCATATATAGCAGCTTTAATAGTTATTGGTGCTAGTAGTGAATTCACATTATTCTTAAAATCCTCATAAAAAGCTTGAATGCAATCAATCTCTTCTATAAAATTATCTAAATAATTTTTGTTTTTATAAACAAAAGAAAAAATCTTTTGATGTTCTACTTGTTGTTTGTCTTTAAATCTATCAATAGAATTGCAAAAATCTTCTTCAAATTTCTTCCTCTCGGAAATAACAATTCCTAATTTTTCACAAGCTTGTTTCTTTTCAGCACGCCACAGTTCTAATGCCATATTTTTAGTAGTTATAATATTTAAAGCTTCATTCACCATATCACTACTAACACGTTTCGACTTATCCATAAGCTTTACGATATTCCCATTATTCAGTGTATTCTCAACTTCTCTAAATAGTAGCAGCAATGTGTCTACTGCTGCTCTGTGATCGCTAACCTTCTTTCCAAACAAACTATTAAAAAATCCTACCAAAGAGTCCTTTTGTTGCTTATCCTTTTTGGGTAAATCAATATATGCCATTGAAACATTATCCAATTCCTCTAAACCAACTAAATTTTTTCCTAATAGCTTTTTAACTTCTGTTTCTATTTTGCTTGCTATCTCTTCATTTAAGTCTATAAATTTCAATCTATTATTAGATTCGTTAATAGTAGCAGTTATTCTTTCGCCATTTCTGTTTATACCATTATTTAACTTAATAGAGTTATTTGTAGTAAACTCTAGATTGTGATAATAGTTATCCCATTTAGGAATATTATCATTATGTAAAGCCGCCCCGACATCCAACATCTTTTTTAGTATTTCATACAGTTCCTTTCCTTGATTCCACTCTGAAGAAGATTTTTTTGCTTGATAAACATCAATAGATTCAATAAACTCATCATTCGACTGATAACAAAATAAAAAATCGTCATGATGCTCTAAACATATAAAGTACTTTCTATTTTTAATTTCTTTATATTTATCAAATAAAATGTATAAAGCACAATATTTTTGAAATTCAAAACCTGTTGAACCATGTACCCCTGCATTAGCAGTTTTATTTGGTCTATCCATATATTAATCCCTCCAATCAAAAAAACTAAAGATCATATAATCTCAACCGAATACCATTTGTTACTTCGCCACAATTTACCAAATACCCTCTAATTTCTACAAAATATTTTCCTCCACCCTAACCCCACTCTTCAAAACAAAAACAAAATGCCTTGGCTTAAGAATCTCAATCTTCTCAACCAAGGCATTAAATATTTCATCATTAAATTCTTCTAGTAATCCGTCCATACTATCTAATATTTCAATAATTTCTCTTACTCTATCCCTATATTCCTCCTCAGCCTCATTTGCCCTTTCAAATTTAGCCTTCTCTTTTCTTAAATCTTCTAATTCTTGGGATATCCTTATGTATTCCTCATTATAAACTTCTCCATCCATTTGCCCACTGGTTTGTAGTTTCACCAGTGCCTTTAGTTCATTCTTTATATCTTCTATCTTTTCACCTATCTTTTCTATCTCATCGCCTTTTGCTCTCTTCTTAAACACCTTCTCTATATTCTCCAATAGCGTCTTTGTGAAACCCTCTTTATTTTCCTGCATCTGATTAAATATCTTCACAAAAGCATCCTTTAGTACCTGTTCATCTACCGCCTTCATATCACAGGCATCTTTTCCCTGTTGAATATATGTCTTACATTGCCATACAATTTTCTTGCTTTGATTATTACTGTTCCAAGTCCTTCTTCTAAAGGTATTCCCACAATCGCCACAAATAACTCTGCCACTAAAGGGATATTTGCTGGAATATTTTCCTCTATCCCCTTTTACATTGTTTTTGAGTAAGGCTCTTCTTTCTTTTTCCTCTTGAACCTTGTCCCACATTTCCTTGGGAATAATGGCTTCATGGTTATCCTCTATAAAATACTGGTCAGCAAAGCCTTGATTCTTTACACGCTTATGGGTTAAAAAATCTACCGTCACAGTCTTTTGTTGAAGTAATGCTCCATAATATTTTTCATTGGTTAGTATAGTAGTTATTGTGCTGTCCCACCATTTTTTATTACCTGTCACTGTAGGTATTTTATCTTTTTCTAAGCCATTTGCGATAGCCTGATAGCTTTTTCCTTCCAAATATTCCTGATAGATTCTTTTTACTATTTCTGCTTCCTCTTTATTGATAACTAGATTACCATTCTCATCTTTATCATATCCAAGGAACCTAGTTGTGTTGCAAAATACCTTACCATCTTTAAAGCCTTTTACAATGCCCCATCTGGAGTTTTCTGAAATACTTCTTGATTCTTCCTGTGCCAAAGAACTAAAGATGGTCATCATGACCTCCCCTGAAGCTTCTAGGGTATTTATTCTTTCTCTCTCAAACTCTATTGCCACCCCTATTCCCTTTAACATCCTTGCATATTTTAAAACATCCTCTGTATTCCTAGCAAATCTTGAAATAGATTTTGTAAGAATTAAATCAATCTTTCCTGCTTTAGCCTCCGCTATCATTCTTTGAAACTCAGGTCGTTTTTTTGAATTGGTTCCTGATATCCCTTCATCGGCAAAAACATCAACAAGCTCCCACTCAGGGTTATTCTGAATGAGAGCTGTATAATGGGATACTTGTGCTTGATAGCTATTAAGTTGTTCTTCGTGATTGGTACTTACCCGACAATAGGCTGCTACTCTTTTTATTTCATTCTTTGACCTTCCATTAAACTGCTTATACTCTGTAGGTTTTAATATAACTGCTTTTGCCATAAAATCCATCCCTTCAAATATATTCTTTTGGGTGTGTCAATGATATAATTCATCCGTCAACTAATCAAGTGAATTCCTTGATTTTTAGCCATTTGAAAGGACTTTTTATTCTCTGTGTCAATCTCTCTAAACTCTTCTTCTGTAATAAGATTTCTATCCTGTAACTGTTTTAAAATATGTACACTTAATAGATAACCTACGCTTTTGTTTCCCCATTCCATTCTATATAACTACCCCCTAGTCTTTGATAAAAATTAAATACCCATAATAGCTGTGAATTTTTCCTATAATATACTTCTAATGGTTATTTCCTTTATACTATAAATTTCACCATCATCCACCAACTCACATTTTAAATTGACTTTGCCATATGTGTTTCCACCTAGCACCACACATTTACCATCCTCTTGGCTAATAATGGCTGCATTGTTATTTGGTGCATCTAAACTCCATATAACCTCTTTATCCTCAACAACTTCTCCAGTATCAACAATGGTGACAGTTGCAGTAAATTCTCTTTCCCTACCGTAATAGATCATATCACTTCCATTGATTGTGATGTTGTAATTTCCATGGATTTCTACTGGATCTACAATTTTATCCTTATCAGCAATTTCATTTTCCTTATCATCATTTACTCCGAATGAGTCCTTTTCACAGTACAGTGTAATGAGTCCTAGTTTGCTTTTATCTACCCCTACTACCTTCCATGCTGTACCCATTTTAATAAAACGCATATCCACGCCTATTCTATTTGAAATAATATCCGCTGGAAGGGTTACTTGGATTTTTCCATCCTGTAAATTCATAAATTTTCCTTCATCTATTCCAAAGCTGATTCCTTCAATAATTGTGTTAAACTCACATATCTCTTCATCTACTACTATTTTAATAGGATAATTTATCCTTCTAATCCTCCCTCGATAGGACTTTTGATTTTGATCTATTTCGCTAATAACTATGTATAAGTCGTCTTGGTATTCTACTACATTGCCTGTTTCAAGCTTTATTTTTGTTCTAATGATCTTATCATCATAGTAGTTTATTTTGTCCATCGCATCCCTAATAAGAGCAATATCCTCTATTCCATTTAACTTTATTTTTTCACCCTTTTCATCTATAAAAAAATCCAGCATGGTTTCTATATCCCTTGCCATACTCCACCTTCTTTCAAAAAATAAAAAGCACACCCGAAAGCCTGCATAATATTAGTTAATCCCTTCTACTTTCATATAGCCACACTTCTAAGTAATCCTGCCACTTCTTTATTTCCATCACTTTGTATTTTTTATCTTCTATTAATAGGTAGGTATCCATGGTTATACTCTCTTCTTTTTCACAAAACATTCTCTTGGTAATATAGATGTCATAGCCATCTTCAAAGGAATAATGTCTTAAGTATGGCTGAACATCTGCATAGATTGTTTTTTCTACACTGTCTCTAGTGCTATCCTTTAGAATTTTTACTTCTGTATCATAAAACATTAATAGCCACCTACCTTGATTTTAGGCAAGGGTAAAGCAAATCTTATAGATTCTGGGATAGCTCCATCATATTTGACTTTTCTTTCCCCTTCGCTTTTTTCTTTGTAGCCCTCACTGTCTTTATTTTTATATAGGTATATTGCATAGTCTACGATTACGTGGTTATACTTTTCTGGGATATTGGAAATATTACAGTAGCCCTTGATGATAATTTGGGCTTTAGATAGGAAGTGTTCAAGAAGGGTATCTTTAGAAGTCTCATCTATTCTTATAGATAGAAGTGTTTTCATTAATTCTAGCATGTATATCTCCTCCATAGGTTACACCTTTTTTGCTATGCCTTTTTTCACTAGAATATTGGCATGTATTGGGGATACTTCCATGGTATCTCCTATTTCTTTAACTTCTGTTCCGAACTTTATGTTCTCTAGTAATTTGATTAGCGTCATGTTTTTTGATTTTGTTTTATTTTCTTCGATCATCATATTCATCCTTTCATTTTTATTTAAGTTTTGGTAAAGCTATGTGTAATTCTACATAAAACAAGGAATGGATATAATGCTACTCTTTCAAGCAGATATTTCCATTCCTTTAACCTTTTTATTGATTATTTCAAACAAGTTTATGACATCTAAGAAAAATCAATGTGTCTTTAGATTAGTTATCTTAGCACATCCCATAGTAGTACAATTAAAAGCCCAATAATACTGCCAATGCCAGTCCAGTGCATAGCACCATCATCTATAGTTTTTTTTAATGTAGTTAGTACTTTCCCAATTATAATAAAAATAAATGCTAAAGCAATAAAAGTTTTGCCATAAAACGAACTGAATCCATTATCGGTAACTGCCACTATAAATATAGGAATAAAAATTACCAAAAAAGCAATTATATACGATATCAACCTCCACTTAACAGCATTTAGATATAATGTAATCATCCACTTATTCTTTTTCATATTTAACCATTCCCTTTATTATATAAACAATGTTTAGTTTCGCCTAATTCATCTAATACACATTAAAAAGGTCATGTGCCAATTATTCATCTAATCTCTTATTTATTTCTTCCAAGATGTTCTCTATTCTTTTGATTTTTTCTTCATGCCTTTTAATGCATTTAGGTAATTTAATAACTAGATAAAAAATCAAATAAATAACTCCAATCAATACTAAAGTATTAAAAAGTTGAAAAGCAGAGTCCAACTAAACTCTATAATGCCAAGATCCACAATAAATACACTCCTTTCGTTTAACCAACCCATACTATGCCTTAGAAAAAAGCTACATATTAACCCTCATCAACTTTTAAGCATTTTAATGAAAAAGTAGATTGAGCAAACCAATCCTCCTGCCGAAAAAATCCAATTATTAGATACTAAATATAAGACGGAGCCAATAATTATAGAAAAAGAAACTCCCATTTGATACTTATTTTTATCTTTCACTTTTTATCATTCCTTAAGTGTTTATATTTTTTATGTTACCTATTGTTTTTATAACATATGGAACATCATCCATCCTATATACTGTAGCACAAAAGATATTTACCATATTGTAATTTTCTATATAAAAGCTTAAAAACCTTTCAAAATACTAACTATTTTAAAACAGCCATAAAGCTTATATATTCTAGATATTAGAAAGGGATAACTACTAAGAGCTATCCCTTATTTATATTTTATTCATAGAGCCTATAATTCTTCATTCACCTTGGCAATAAATATGCTGTCTATTTTCTCAAATGAAGGTAGGGCAATTTCTGAAACTATGGTCTGTACATTCACTGGATGTGGTTCTTTAATGGTAGTAATGGCAACTCCTGTATTTACAATTTGTACCTTTGCATCAGTATTTCCACTCATTAAATCAGATTCTTCAGGAGTTGTTCCAAAGTAGGTGTTTCCTAGGTTACCCTCTGGAATAAGGGTAAACACATCATCTGGAAAAAATTGATGGGTACTGCCATCTGTTAGGGCATACTTTTTGTTATATACTGCTACAGTAAGTCCTAGTTTTGCTGATAAATACTGCTTTAGCATATTATCCGTTAGAATGATATTATCTGCTCCTATTGGATTCATGTCAAGTCTTACTGACTTATTTGCAAGTAAATAATTCCAAGTCTTTAATGTACAGATTGCTCTAGTTGGTTTGTCTCCTGTATTTTCTTCAATCTTGTTAACCCATCTTTGAATATCTTGGATAGGTGTTGAGGATTCTACGTTACTCCATCTAGCTCCTGTCAGCAGAGTTTCTTTATGCTCAGGACTAAACTTATAGTCATAATCATAATTTACTCGATTGGCTGTTATAGATATTTTTCCTGTAGAAAGTAACTGCATCCTCATTCTTTCGTTATTGACCTCTGCCCCTTCTACAAGATTATTTACATCATCATAAATTCTTTGGATAATAGGCATGACATAGGCACTATTCATTGAACCTGCTGCTTTATTTAACTCCTGCCGTTCCTTTTCACCAATTCTCATGGCTTCTCTAAAGAAAGGCATTTCTGTTTGAATTTTACTAATCCCAATTCTATCCCTTAATGTCGCCTTGGCATCGAAAGCACTAGGCATAAGGGCTACTGGCAATCCATTATGTCCTTTAATCCAAGATAAATCTAATCCTAATTGTTTCTTTGGTGGAAATAACGTTCCTCCTAGATAAGGAATATTGTTACTAGGGTTATTGGTATAATAGGTTGCTATCTCCTCTGCATTTACTAAATCAAATATATTTTTCATAAGATCACTTCTCCTTTTCTTGTTTTTTATTTTATAAAGCTAATTTGTTTTAATGCTGTTACTGCATCTACAGCTGGTGCTTCTGGAAGTTTATCTAGTGCAATAAATCCATGGATAATCATAGCAGCTTCTTTTGCACCATAGGTCACATCCACATCATAAAATAAAACACCCTCGGCTTCGTTAGCATCAGTGCCTTGAGTGTTTTTCTTAACAATTACTTCATCTTCATTTAATAAAACTGGCTTTGATTTTCCTCCTACAATGGTTCCTGCTGGTATAATCTTTTTACCATTTTCATTAGGTATAATACCTTCATCACTTACGGTAACTGCTATCGCTACATAGTGGTCTGGAAACTTTAATATCTCCTTAGTGCTTGTATAAGTGCTTTCAATAAACTTTGACATAATCAATTCCTCCTATAAATTTTTTTAGTTTACTTAATATTATTTAAAATATTGTTGCTGTGCTTCTTGTGAATACTGTTGACTTTCTTTTATTTGTTTGGCAAGTTTTAGTCCAATGCTCTCTGTAGCTGTGGTTTTAGATCCATTAGCTGGTGGAACATATCCTTGCTTTAATCTTTCAGCCACCTGTTTTTCTACCACTTTATTAATGGTAGTAATAAGAGAATCAGCCTTCTCCTGAATCATATCTATATCTCCACCAATAACAAAATCCAGTAAATCAAGGTCATAGTTTTTCTCCTTGAAATACTGGATTTTTTCTAGTTTCAGTTCTCTATCATATAGTTCTCTTTCTTTTTGCTGTAATATTTCCTCCTGAGTCATTTCTGATTTTTTCTTTTCTTCCTCATACTCCTGTTGTAATTTCTTTTTAGTTGTTTTAACAGCTTCACTTACTCTTTTATCTGCGTAGGATTCCATGAACTTTTTAAATTCATCATTCTCTAGCACAGATTTAATATCAAACTCCTGTGTTTCCTTTGATTGAGTTTCCACTTCCTGTGTCCCCTCAGTCTTTACATTTTTGTTTTCTTCCATAATGATTACCTCCAATATTTTTATTTTATTTGAATGAGTAATTCTATCCATCCCATTATCTATCTTAAATGTTATGCATAAAAGTCCTCATATAACTTCACTTGTCACTATTTAGAAATGCTAAAATTAACTAAGTGGTATATTATATCCAATCCTTTAATTTCTCATTTTATACCCATTGATTTTACTAGGTTGTAGCTATGTCTAAAGCGTGACATCATACCCTTTACCCCTACTTTTTTGTTTCCTTAGCCTAGCCTTTTTCTTATCATTATATTTCTTACAGCTATCACAATATCGCTGTCTGTTTGAATTAGCTTCTACATAAACACCACACCCCTCACATTTGATTTTAGGCTTTGCTTTCTTTGAAGAAGTTGTACTTCCTTGATCCTTTGAATGATAAATATAATATCCACTTTCTAAATCACGGTCTAAAGGCAAGACCCCTTTTTCAAAATACTTACATCTACCTACTTCTTCATTCTCCCTAGAAAATATACAAGTGGTATCAACCATACAACAATAATGATTAATACCACAAAATTGGGAATCATAGTTGGCACATTCTCTCTTGATTAAACTGGTGATTTCCTTTTTTAGTTTTTTATCTACAATTATAAACCCACCTTTCATTATTTAATATTTCTAGCCTACACTGGCACCCAAAAGCATTGACAGTTTGCATGAGCTGGTATATCTGGTAGATTATCTTCTATATAAAATATTTCTCCATGCATACTTTCACAATAATCGCAGGTAGTGTGGCATAATACTGAACACCACGTAATTTTACCTTTATAGTCCATGACTTTAAAAGCTGTAAGTTGGGCTAGGTTAAATATGCGGGACTCTTCCGTCATCATTAACCGTTTGCTCTGATACTCACTATATTGAAATACTCTATCTATTTCATTAGTTAAGCTTTGATAATCCCTTCCCTCCTTTATGCCAGTGCTGATTAGATGATATAGCTTTGTAACCAACTCTTGTTTATTCCTATGGATTCTATTGCCAAAGGTATCTTCCTTAAACTTTTGATATACATGCTCGTCTATCAAGTCAGGATTCAAAGAGAGTAGTAACCTACCCTCCAGTAACACACCATGCTTGATATAGGCATCTTCATAGATTTCCTTTAATAACTTTTCTAGCATCTCTTTTTCAAGTGCTGCCATAGCACCGACTTTTTCCATTAACAATTTCTCCACCTGTACCATAAAGCTTTCTCTCTGATATCTATTAAGGATTAGTTTCCCATCCACAGAATAATGATGATAAAATTCTAATAGCATCAGCAGTAATAGTCTTAATAGCTTTCTATGCTCCCTTTTAATTTTCTTCTCTTTTTCCTCTGCCCTCGTAATCATCTCCTGTTTTATACCAATAATTTCATCCTGCCTACTCATCTAAACCATCCCAATTATGTAATTCTATTTGTTTCTGTTCAGACTTAAATTTACTGATTTCCACCTTAGGGCTTTCGATGAAGGGAAGTAATGTCAGCAGAGATTCTTGAGAGCATACATTTTGAAGCTTGGTGATGACATCGGCAAGACCAACAAGATCCGTTGGAAGGTTTCGTGTGAATTTAATGGCTATGTCCTTATAGTCAAAATATCTACCCTCTTTTTTAGACAAAAAAATAAAGAGATTTTTTAGTCTCTTCTTTATTACCTGTTCCATCATAGCTTCACGGATAGCTACTCTATTTTCAAGATTTAAAAGCTTATTCCTAATTGCCAAGGAGGATGTATTGGCTGCCCAGTTTTCATTAAAATTTACTTGATCCATCATATCAAATATTTTTCTTTCTATATTATCCAGTTCATTTTTTACGAAGGAATCATTGATGTCTTTTGTGAGCCACTTTACTGAACCACCTTTCGGGACTTGGATAATTCCCATGGATTTCATCCTTAGTAAATCTTCTTCTTCAATTTTGGCATTTTCTATCACGAGATAGGCATTTCTATGATCTGAAATCTCGTTAACTAAATCTGAATTGATGGCGTTATATGCATCCACCAGACTAATGACATCATGAAAGCCACTCTTTCTTTCGCTATTGGCTGGACTGACGATTATGGGTACTCTATCAAAGATATGAGTATGTTTACCTTGTAGCTTTAGTCCATCATCTATAATATAGTGAAGTATTTCATGATCTGTATATACATCAAGATAGGTATTTTCATCGAAACTCCTATTGAATTTATGTAATGCTAATATACCATTTCTTTCTGCAGTTCCATCTTCAAGCACAAAACAATTAAGTGGATTCAGTATTGTAGCACAAAACTCCCCATCTTGATTGATATAGTTTAACTCATAGCTCTCTCCATAAATTTCACTGGATTTTCTAAGATGAATATTGTGCTCTTTGTCCCAGTGGCTGATATTTTTATCAATGGCATCTATGATTTCATCATCATCGGTTTTGGAGACAAAATTAACAGGCTTACCCAATAGATAGCCGGTTTCATTGTCAACGAATTTTCTAGGAAAGTTAAATACTAGCTTCATGTTGCTTCTGCTGTCCTGCATGGCATAGTTCTTTATTATGCTGTGGTTTCCTTCGTAGTAGTCTTTGTAGACTTTTTTATCTGTAGTATTTTTCTCTAGTTCGTTTAAGCATTGTATTATTAAGTTTTCTGTTATTTGCAAATTATCACGTCCTTTCTAAAAATAAACTAAAATAGAGGTTTAATTCAGATTAAGCTTTTAAATTTTATAGGCTTGTTGCGTGTTAGCGATTATAAATATTCTTACATTTTGAAGATTATATTTTTTTCCATTCTTATCTATTAACTAATGCTAAATATTTTCTATCAACCCATTCCACCGTTTTAAATTGATTATTATTAGAATTAACTTAATTCATCCTTGCTTGATTTAAATCTATATCTAGTTTATTATTAAATAATAACCAAATTTTAGGAGGAATCACCATGAAAAAAATTGCAAATTATTCATTCAAGATTAATAATAAGAGTATTACTGTAAATGTTTTAAATTCAGATAGAGAAACATACCTAGATAATAAAACAATGGCTGATATAGTTATGATCCATACTAGAAATATATTAGAAAATATTAATGATGATATAACAATAAACAAAGATAATGACAACTTAACAATATCTATCGAACAAGTCAACGAAAATACTATAAACGTTAATATTTTAGCAGCTATGACAAACGACTGTATTTTTGATACCGATGAACTTTAAGATTCCTCTGCTTTTGCATTTTTCAATCTTATATTTGATGTATATCAACTTATCTAATCCAGATAGTAATAAACCTTTTTCATCTTCAATACCTGACACTAAATACTTCCTATGATTTATCCCATCATTTTAAATTAATTAGATTAAGCAAATTTGTCCTTGCTTGATTTTAGCATTTGTTATGTATTATAACTAAACGAAACTTTAAGGAGGAGTTATTTTGAAGCTTATAAAAAAATATATAGTAGAGGATAAAATTTTATTCAATGTATATGATTCTTTATTTAAAGATGCTTTGATTGACTTTGATGAAACTGAAATGTTAGAAATAATTGATTTGCACACAAAAACCATTATAAATAACATAGCTGATGACATAATGCTATCAAAAAATAATAACACTATAGTGGTGTCAATATCTAAAAATATAGATAATGGCATAGACGTCAACATCCTTGCGGCAATGACAAGAGACAACATAATATGCGTTAATAAAATTTAAGCCTTGTACACTTTTTTTAAAAGGCATTAATTTAAAGCTATTTGCTACAAAAAAAGTCTAGTTTTTTCAATGTTTTCATTCCAAAGTGCAAAACTATAGTATAATTAAATAGCAACCAAATTTTAGGAGGGATTTTATGAAAAGAATAGGAAAATATAATATAACTACAGATAACAAGGATATTGACATATATGTATTTAATTCTGATAGAGAAACATATTTAGATAAAAAAACTATGTTTAACATAATAATAGAAAATACTCGAAGTATATTAGCCAATATTAACGATGATACTACAATAAACAAAGATAATGATAATTTAGTTGTTTCTATCGAGCAAATCAACGAAAATACTATAAACGTTAATATTTTAGCAGCAATGACAAATGACTGTATAATCGATGCCGATGATTTTTATAATTTTGATGATTTATAAACTCATATTTATTATGTGAGTTTCTTATTAAACAACAAATAAAATTATTAAATTAAATTTTAGGAGGAATCACCATGAAAAAATTTCAAATTATTCATTCAAGATTAATAATAAGAGTATTACTGTAAATGTTTTAAATTCAGATAGAGAAACATACCTAGATAATAAACAATGGCTGATATAGTTATGATCCATACTAGAAATATATTAGAAAGTATTAATGATGATATAACAATAAACAAAGATAATGATAACCTAACAATATCTATCGAACAAGTCAACGATCACACAATAAACGTTAATATTTTGGCAGCAATGACAAATGATTGTATAATTAACACTGATGAACTTTAAGATTTACACACTTTGCACACTTTTCAACCCTTATATTTGATGTGATCAACTTGCCTTATCCAGATAGTAATACTTTTATATCACTCATATTCTATATATATCCTTTTCAGAATAGTAATTTTCTATCATAAAACTTAATCCTCTGTACACCTTGCACCAATTGAACAGCTCCATATAAACTATCAGGAGCATCATCATTCTTAGCAAACTTGTTATAGTCCTTCACCTGATTATTGTAGCCGAGATTATCTCTATTAAAAAGTATATGTCTCTTCTTAACATCTGGCTCTAAACTTATAATTCTTTCATGCTTTTGTCCCCTAGTAACTATTTCCTCAACAGGCACATAAATTCTATTATTCCATAGTTCTTCTTCAAATTTCTGCTTCATATAACTTTGTGCCTGTGTTCCTTCAAAGCCAATCTTCTCAACAGGATATAGCTTAAGTTTATCGATTGCCATTTTAAATAGATCATCTGGCAGTAACTTATATATACTTCCATCAAGAACATACATCTGATTAGTTTTGGTATGCTTTCCCAAAATTGTAATAGCTGAATAATCATTTCTTTTCCCAGCTTTAATTGCAGGATCAATATACATGACTATCTCTATCTCCTCAAAGTCAGGTAGCCTTTCCCAATAACCAATATCTTGAAATATATAGTCATCTGTACTTCTTGGATCATTTTGCATTTCCTTATAAAAACTCTTATCACCCATAGCTTGCTTTTTACACATAAGATAATAATAATCTAAATACTCCGACCATAGTATTTCTGTACCTTCTAGCATTTCTTCTTCATGGTCATAAAAAAAGGACTTGGCAGTTTCAATTCTATCCAAGTCCTGAAGGTTATTATATTTAGTTTCCCATTGGCTCCAGAGGTCATCTCGTTCAGCCCATGTTATAATGGCAGATTTCTTTATGCTCCTAACACCAGGTATTCTTCCTTTAAGCAGATCAGACATCAAATCTTCTTCATGGAGAATTGTCCCGACTACTAATATGTTGGTATCCCTTGTGCCTATTGGTATTACTACATCTCTAAAGGTGCTTTTTACTTGTTCTCTTTTGGATTCTGACTTTGCTGTATCATCTTTCAATAGATCATCAAGGAGTACCAGTGTAGGACGGTGTTGCTTATAGTGGATTCCCCTAAGTGATCCATCAATTCCTCTTATCATGATACAGCTATCAATCCCACCTCTACTTTTAATCCATATCTCATTATTGTTCCAGCGACTGCCTTTTTCAATGCCAAAATCCTCAATCAACATTTGATTGTTTTCTAATTCGTCCTTTATCATATCTAAGAATGGAAGAGCAATTTGTTCTGTTGCTGATATAATCAATGTGAATTGTGATTTATTATATAGTGTTGAATACAGGGGAAATAAAAAAGAGTTAATTGTACTTTTTCCATGCTCCCTTGGGAGTCCAAAAGCTTCAATCAACCCTTTATTGTTTAGCATATATTTTAATTCTTCAAATAGCTCTTTGTGAAACTGCCCAAATCTCCTGTCAAAGTATTTAGGAAAATAACATAAAGCAAAAAATTCTATATCCATCTCACCTAGCAGCTTTCTGAGTTCTGAAAATGAAAACTCCCTGACAAGTTTTTCTATCTTGTTCGAGGAGAAATATTTGTTTAGATATTGTTTTAGCAAGTGGTTCTGTCTTTGTTTTTCTTGATTTTGTTCTAAATACATATCTCACACCCTTCTATTATGATATAATATAAATCTGATTGGAGGTTATTACAATGAGCAAGATACTTACAATAAATACCATTCAGGAAGCTGAAAAGATTAAAGATATTATTGTAATGTCCTGTAACTCTACAACAAATAGAATAAAGTCATTTATCCAGGACTCTGAAGGAATAGATTTTTTTCATACCATTAAATTCACTCAAATCGGAAAAGACCCTATTAAAGACACTAGCTTAAATTTTATTGAACAGCTAAATCAGACTTTTACTTATTTAGTGTCAATAGAAGCAACGAAATATCTTCTAAAGTTACATCCTGAACATGCTCCATACACCATGAACCTTGGAACACAAAGTGGTTATGACATACTATCCAATAATGGTAATATTATTGCTGAAGTCTTTTCTGCTACCTCTCCGACAAGCAATGATAAAATAAACAAGGACTGTAAAAAATTGATTGCCAATGAAACAGCTCTTTTAAAATATGTCTTCTTTTATTGTAAAGAAAGTTTTGGAAGTTTAGACTATTATCATAAAAAATTTCCTGACATAAAAATAATTCAAATAAATATTTAATACGATCTGGCTTTCAAGGCTGTGAAAATAAAAACTCCCCTACCAGTTTTTATATCTTGTTAGGGGAGAAATATTTGTTTAGGTATTGTTTTAGCAAATAATCCTGACGTTCTGATTCTTTACTTTTACAATTAGTCAATAGCATCACTCCCTTGCAAATTTAAAACAAAACACCTCTCTAAAGCAAGGTGTCATTTACCTATATGCAATTTTTAGTTATGAACTGCCACACTTGTATCCCGAACTTATGTGCTAAGGAAATAACTGTTTGATTATATTGAAGCCTATGCTGAACAATTTTTGTAATCTCTGAAGCTTCTAAAGGTGTACTTAATATCTGAAATCTATCAAGTTCCATATAGTGTTCTTCATCAATTTCACCTCGATAATCTTTTGTTTCAGGAATTCCTGTAGCAATACCTCTTGCAATAATTCCTCTTCCACTACTATATAAAAAAATAATGTCATTAGCCTCAATTTCATCAATATAGTACTTCCAAGGAGAAAAGTAGGCTGCACACTTTTTGTTATGTAGCATATCGCTTTCATCGGTAGGACAGTTAGACTTATTGGTATTAATAATGTAAGTTTTAGGCATAATATCACTCCATTCTTTCACTTTTTCTATGATAAAATTATATAATAAATTCTCAACATTGCAAACAAATTAGTGCCATGCAATACCTCCTAGACATCTACCCAAGCAACTTATTCTCTATAATTGTACATATTTCATGAAATATAACTGCATCTTCAATTTTTATTTCTCCATCCCTTAAAAATTTTAATAATTTCATTGGAACTTCATCTTTAGACTGTATATCCACTGTTACAATAAATTCATTAGCAAGAATTTTTACATCTATATCATTAATATCCCCTATTGTCTTCATAGGCACTTTCCTCTCATTATACAAATTGGTATGTTTTATTATGTAATTCTACATTTCCTTCTATTTTCCTCTAAAGGCATATGACTGTACCCCATTATAAACCCTACACCCATTGATTTTACACGCAGTAAGTCTGTTTTTTAAATTATCAATCCCGATTAAAGTTTGCTATAAAAAATGTCAAAAAAATTTCTGCATCCTTTGCTGTCAGAACATCTGTTTGAAATAGAAGTACCCCTCCCACCTGTATAAACAGAAGAAAGAGCGGTATTTCTACCACTCCAATCCTTCTAATGCTTCTATTTTATCCCTTTCAGTAGTCAATGTGTAGATATTTGTGGTCTGTATATTATCATGCCCAAGGATTTCTTGAATGGTGGTGATGGGTTTCCCTTCCTTTACAAGCTTATATCCCAAGGTATGCCTAATTTTATGGGGAGTTACTACTATGCCTACTCGATCCCCATACTTCTTCAATATTACATTGATGGCATTTCGATTCATTTTGCCTCTTTGCCCTATCAATAGGCATTCATCAGCTGATTCACTTCTAACTTCTAAGTATTCAGCAATAGCTTTTCTTACATCCTTATTCAAAGGAACACCTCTTAGTGCATTTCCTTTACCAAGAACAGCTATTTTGCCCTTCCTATCGGTCATCTCTATGTCGTCAAGCTTTAAATCCACCAGTTCGCTTACTCTTATGCCAGTTCCCAACAATATCTCAATGATTGCTATATGCATCTTATCTCCTGTCCTATGAATCTCTGCCCTAAGTTTCCTTAGTTCCCTGTCATCAAGCCCCCTATATTGGCGTGTTTCCTTAACTTTTACAGGCTTGATACTTAGTTCCCTTTCAATTATCCCTTCCCTGTGTAGCCAACCTAAGAAGGCATTAACGCTTGCAATCTTACGATTTATTGTTATGATTGAATCAGTACCGTTTTGCATATGCTTTTTATATTCCACCAAGTCCAGTTCTATTAGTTTATCCAAGCCATAATCAGTTCGGTTATTGTACCAACCGATAAAGACTTTGGTATCCCTAATATAGCAAGAAACCGTATTGTTACTTTTATCTTGTCCCTTTAGATATTCTTCAAAAACCTTGATATAAGCCATGTTCAGCACCTCCATTAGTATTTAGTGTGTACATGATACCTCTGAAGGTGCTGTAAGTAAAGATAAATCTCAATCCATAACCGTCATTATGTCGTCAGTTTTGGCTAATTTAGGCTAATATTTGCAATAAAAAGGGCATTTATCTCCCTAAAAACTGGATACATAATGTTTCTACTGATCTGTATATTCATCTCCTTGGGGAGCATCTAAGGTATTATTATTTTCACTGCCCTCATCAACCTCCGAATAATCAACTTCAACAATATCATCTTGGATCATCTCTAGGAATAGTTTTTTTCTTGCCTGCTCGTTATCTTTAGTATCCAATATAATTTCTTTTCTTTCATTCCACTTTTCAGGTTGCCGATTCCTTAACCAAAAGGATAAAGCTGTAGCATTTGCTGGTTGATGACGTTTTATCTTCTCTATCCTCGTTCTTTTTTTACCATTTTTATCTTCCTCTACTATTGTTCTAATTTCTTCATATTCATACCCAATAGCTAATTTGAAAAGTGCTTTTTCTACCTGAGAATCCATAACAGACTTCCCCATAGAAACGAGTTCAGATAGTATTTCATGTTCCTTCATATATCTATACCATGTATCATGGCTTATATCTAAGCGGTCACATATTTCTTTATCAGTGGCTCCTTCTAATAACCAGTCTTTAATATCAGATAGATGGGGTAAAATATGAGTTTCCCATTTAGTCATTTTATTTGGTACACCTTTTCTGCTCAACTATCACCTCACCTCCTCATAACTAAAAAAGAGCCTTATTATTGGCTCTCATCAAAGTCTCTATTATATCTAAATAATGATACATCTCTTACAGAAGATTTTATGTCCCTATCAAATATTAATTCTTTAAGATCATTCCCTGACAGAAAGGCTCCTTCCACTCCCCTAGCTTTCATTGATTGATAATGTTGAGATATTTGTCCTGCTAAATATTGTGGTAGAGAATTATAATTACCACTTCCTTCACCACCAATGTCCTTACAAGAATTGAGGTTTTCTACAGTCTCAGGATATCTCTTTTTTAATTCAAAAGCTAATTGATATGGAGTTAGAAAAGGCTTTCCAAAATGGTGATTCTGATTTGGTTTAAAATTAACATCTTTTAAAATCTTGATTATTTTATCTTCCAATCTTTCATTCTTCCATATACTCATTACCCTCATCCCCTTTCACCAATAATTATATACCAGTAAAAGGAAATGGACAATGTAAAAAGAGCTGATTACCATTCACTATAAAGCACACCTCAATTTCGATAATTTCCTTCTAAACTCTTTATTAACCTCACTTTTATTCTTACTTAAATTCAATGGTGGATTAAAATAACTGATTAGCTCTGTTTCAATATTTTCTACATCTTCATCCGTAGCATAATAATACATGATTAAATTATTAAGCATCCATTCAGTTAATGCCTTTTCATGTTCTGTAATAAACTTTAAATTTGAAGTTCCTTGATCTTTTAAGCTTTGAACCTTTTCATAGCCAAATAGAACACCTAGGCTTTTTCTCAATGTAGATACTCTCGCTGTTCCATGGAAATGATTGTTATAATGCCTTTTCCGCAATCCTCTACTACCCGAAATGCCAAGATAAATAACTGCTTTACCTTCAAAATATATATAGGTTAAATTCTCCATAGCTTCAGGTAATACTTCTATTTTATTGATGCAAATTAAATACAATCCTTGCTTATCTGGTAAATCAATTTCCTTATTTATCAAAGGATAAAAAGCATTTTGCTTTAACAGGTTTATAATTTCCATGTTCATTCCACTCATCGTTTATCCTTAAACTTTTCTGGTTGTGAAACTTTCATCTCTAATATGTAACCACATCCTGTACAAATATCTGCTATAATATCAGATCCCAAAGAAAAAAACTTATCAACTGGTCTTATCACTGCATGTCCAGTCAATTTGCCTTTGCCAATTTCTTTACATCCACATTTGGGACATTGAGTAGCTTCCACACCATCACCTCATATGCTTATATTTTAGATAATTATATCATAGATAGTATATCAAAAGGAAAAGAGCCGATTCCTCAGCCCTTTCCCTACTTAATTCCTAGCCTTTTCTACTGCTTCAGCTATCTTCATACCCCAATCTACTCCAGTAAGTTTCTCATCCTCATCCCAAAACATCTCTAAATCATTTACCATATCAATAATCTTTTTAACATCCTCTTGAGCATCTTCCCACCCCAGTACGTATATTTTTTCTACTGCTGTGGCAATAAGCCCTTCCATCATAATATTCAGTTTTAACTTAGTCATTGAAATCTCCACCTTTCCATATTTGGTTAGGTAGTACATTACCTCGATATACACACCAAATCAAGCTAAAAAATTTTTTCTTATCAAATCCATTTTCTCCATAACATTATCAAAATCACTTTTACCATCTTTTCCAGGAATAACTAGGATATGAACTGGATAATTCATATATTGCCATCCCCCGTTTTTAAAAAGTTGTACTCTAGTATAAACTGCATACTCAGTCTCACCATTTCTTCCCCAATCTACTTCTCCGAAACATACTTTATACTTTCTAGTTTTGCTTTGATTTGACTTTATCTCATATGTTACCTTAGGCTCTCGATATACTGGTACTTCAGACATAATGCTTTCCTCCCTAATCTTTTCTCTTAATCATCATACACCATCTTTTTTACACTTCCTAATGCGATTATAAGCCTTGCAATTAGTTTACATTGTATAACTTCTAAGAGTATAATAGGGCAAACTTATATTTTCATAGATTTGCTCTAGGTTCAATTTAGGAACACAGTGAGCAAATAGCACAATTATATAGCAACTTGCTCATGTACTAGATCAGAATATTTATATTCTCCACCATCCCTTTCAATAATTGCATTCTCACCATTAATACCATCCTTGTAATTAATCCAGCGTTCAACAATAACCTGACAGTATTTCGGATCGAGTTCTGAACCATAGCAAACCCTATCAGCTTTATCGGCAGCAAGCAATGTAGTTCCACTTCCTAGAAATGTATCTACCACAATATCTCCATATTTGCTGGAGTTTTTAATAATATATTCTATAAGTGGTACTGGCTTCATTGTTGGATGTACATCATTTACTCTAGGTTTGTCAAAGTTCCAGATTGTAGATTGCTTCCGATCACCATTCCAATAGTGGCTTCCCGTTGGTTTCCATCCAAATAAGGCAGGTTCATGTTGCCACTGGTACGGTTGTCTTCCCATAACAAAGGTATTCTTTACCCAAACACAACATTGAGAATGTTTAAAGCCTGAGTCAACAAATGCTCTTCTAAAAATTAATCCTTTTGCATCGGCATGAAATACATATATACTTGCTCCATCATCAGATATTTCATAAATTCTCTTGAAAGCTTCAAGCAGAAAATTATAGAACTCTTCGTCATTCAAGTTGTCATTTTGAATTGTAAGAGCATCTTCTGTTTTTCCTACATATGAAATGCCATATGGTGGGTCTGTTACTGTAAGCTTTGCCTTCTTACCATCCATAAGTTTTGATAAATCTTCTGTTTTTGTAGCATCACCGCATATCAACCTATGCTTACCAAGTAGGATAATATCACCTGACTTAATGATTGGCTCTTCTGGAACTTCAGGTATTTCTTCTTCCTCTTCCTGTTCATCCTTGGGCATATATTCATCCCAAAGTTTCTCTGCTTCTGAAAAATCAACACCTGTAAGTTCAATATTATAATCTTCTTCTTTCAATTCATCCAACAAATGAGCCAGTGCTGACAGATCCCATTCTCCTGTAATTTTATTTAAAGCGATATTCAGAGCCTTCTCTTTAGTTTTATCAACATCAACAACAACACAGTCAATTTCGGTATATCCTAATTCTCTCAGAACTTTAGTTCTCTGGTGACCACCAATAATCGTCATATCACTATTCACAATAATCGGCTCACAATATCCAAATTCAGTAATACTGTTCTTTATTTTCTCAAATTCCTTATCCCCAGATTTCAAGTCAACTCTGGGATTATATTCAGCATGTTTTAGATTTGATAAGTTTATTTTTCTGAATTCCAATCCATTTCACCAGCCTTTCAATTACTTTTCTAATTAACTCTATAAATAAAATGTAAATACAAAAGGCTAGTAGCCCAATACCGAAGCCAGATGCCTCAGTCAATATAAATCTAATAATTTCCTTCATTCCAATTCCTCCTATTTTTTTACAATTTAAAAAAGCCATCTGCTTATGCCATACAAAGCTTCACCTCATTAAGTAATATTGAAACACAATCCATATAATCCTATAGTTACTCTTGCTATTTCTACTGCTAAAACTTTTAATAAGTCCATCCTTCATCCTCCTTCCTAAAAGAAAAAGGCACAATCCTAAGACTGTGCCAATCCTTGAAATAAACTTATATAGAATTTTAAATCCATTTCTTTTCCATCATCCACGGATATATTAAGACCACCATTTTTATTTCTACTAATCTTAATACCATCGTTATTGGTAATCTCTTTTAACCTGTTATTGTTCATAAAGGCTAACATCTCATCATAATCCATTCTTCTAATTGATTTCATTATCATTTTCCTCCCTAAAAAATTATTTCTACTCTAATGTCTCTTAAATTATCACTTCCCCAATTTCCAATACTTTTGATTTGCCAATCCTCATCTATGTTTATTTGATATATCACCCTTGCAAAGTATGCATTATCTAATGTAATTAAATCACCTTTTACTTTTTGAATAATGCCCTCAATTCTTATATCATCCAATACGCTTCCATCTTCATCATCAATAAGGTTATTAGCCAGACTTACGTGTATACAGCTGCTCAAAGTTACTAGTTGTTTCAACTCATGAATGCAATCTGAAATAAAAAATCTATCCTTTTCTTTAATTGTATTAATAATAGCTGATATTCTATCTCTTTCATCTTTTTTCATTAACTGGTACGTTTTTATATGGCTATTAAGAGCCTTGTTGAAGAATTGTAATTCCATAGCTTCTTCATCTACAGTTGGATAGAGTCCTAATTTCTTTTCATAACATAAATTTTGAATATCCCGCTCCAATTTTTCAAACTCAATTTCCACTGTGCTTTTTAATTTGATGGAGATTAAATTTCCACCATAGTCTCCATAGCTGTAATTGTCTAAGTGTAGTGTAAAATTTGATAATACCAGTTGATTTAATATTTCAGCTCCAGCTACATCAATAAATTCATACACCTTTCCTCTTGCAAAACTTTTAATTTCAGATAATTTTTTCTTACTGTTCATACAGACCTCCTTAAAATGTATTATTTTGGATATAAAAAAACTGCCTATTTTTTAGGTAGACAGTTTCACTTTAATTATGGGATGGCTATATAATGGTCGTACTATACTTGATATTATCCTTACCATTTGCCAATTTTAAATTTTTAATATTTTATATGTTCCTTTCAACTAGCTAACTGGTTACACCGAATTTTCAAATTTTAAACTTACACGATTTCTTTAGCAATGGATTCTATCGGTTGTTTCCAAATTTGTTCTGGACTAGCCGCTAGGGACTCAATTACCATCTCTTTTAGCCTTAGTTCTTTTTCTTCGATTTTACTCTGTAAAGAAATCACTTCTTGTTGATACTGCTTCTCATAATTGTTTTCTTGTAGAATTCTTTCTCTTACTTTAGATTTTGTAAAATACCTAACTTTATTTAATAATTCATCCTTTAACACCTCATCTACAGGCACTACCTTTCCATTATCATACTCATGCATTTTTCTTTCCAACCAATCAATAAATTGTGGCGTAGTCATGGCATTTAATTCCACACGATTTGTTTCTAACCATGCTTTTTCTTCTGGTGTCAAATAATCTGCTGCTTTCATCTTTTTCTTTTTATCGGGCTTCTCCACATCTAGCCCCATTTCTATTGCTTCTTTTGGATTCAATCCCAAATCAATAATGTTAACTTTCCTTTCTCCTCTTGATTTGGTTTTTTGCTGTAGAGTTTCATAGATTACAGTTCCAGCCTTATCACAGTCATGGATGCAAAATACCGTTAACTCTTCTTGGCTTTCCCCTAGATAATCAATTAAGTCCTTTACTGCTCGACTAGCATAACCCTTTCCAGTTAGCAATGCACAGTCATACCGTTCTGGAAATTTAACATCTTTTAGAATTTCAAAGAACCCCTCCTTTTCAATATATAACACTTTGTTGAAAGTCCATTCAGGTCTTTGATAGTTTTCTACTGAAAGTGTGCCTATCGGAATAGTTGTTCCTGAATGTGGGGTATATAGACTCCCTCGTGAATCTCTATATATTCCTTCAATATCGCCATGTTCAGCTTCGTAATCTGTTATGACTTTATTAAAGTTTTCATAGGTTGGTTCAATTCCCAGTTGTTCCATAACATAGGGTCTAACGCCATAGAATAACTGTCGCTGACTAAATCTATATGTTCCATCACCACTGGCTTTTTTAACAGCTTCATTTAGATTATTTAGCATAACATCTTTTTGAGTAAGTCTTTTAGAACCATCAGTTGGCTTTGAGCCACTATTTCGTTTATAGCTGTTGACAGCCTTAGTTGTTGCTATCTCAATTACCTCTGCCATCAATCTATAATTTGGTTCTTTACCATCATTGGTTATGGGCATATAGGGTGTATTGATATTAATAACAATTTCAACACCTGTACATTTCAAATAAATATCAAATCCACTACCCCAAATATTTAGTTTTTTATTGCTCTCACTGGCATGAATTCCTTTAATACTTGGACTCTTATTAATCAAAGCTTGGCATGATGATTTGTCAGCTTCTTTGGTAAACACTTCAACAGTAAATGGAATTTTAGCATTATAATTACCTTTTGTACTTTCTAATGCAAATGTACCTGATTGTTTATTATATGAACTATATCCTTCTAATTCACCAATCTCACCCAATCTAGCAGCCTTCACTGGTCTTGATTCTTGACGAATACTATTAAGTAGTTGTTCACTTTCATCAAAGGATAATTCATTAGATTTTCTATTTCTGCCATATTCTCTGGCAATCTTTCCTGCTTTTGTACTGGAGCAGCCATCAAATTGTTCCACTACTTCTCTTACAGTACTATCTGTTGCCTGTAACAATTCAAAGAAGGTTTCTGAGTTATACCAATAAGCAGAAGTTTTACCTTTATATTTTGTCCCTTTATTAAATTTCACAGCATCTTCAGCCCATTTAAAATCAATATATTCATCTCCAAGTGAAACTTCTATCTTGGTTCCTGTTCTATCGTATTCATCCACAACTATAGCATCTGATGTTCCATTATCTTGAGGAAGTATTTCATATTTATGACCATGAGTTGAAACATACAGTTTACCACCAGTTGCAATAACAGCACCTGCTACTACTCTTAATCCATTACCTAATGCACCACGAGTAGGAAGTCTTAATAATTTTGATGAAACCATTGGTCTATTAATGGAGAACAATTCACCTAACTTTTCTGGATCAATACCATCTCCATCATTCCATACAGTAAAGTTTCTATAGTTACCTTCAATCTCAACCTTATCAGATATATCTAAAGCATTATCCGTTAATTCCTTAGCCACTAATTTAGGAATCCCATGTTTAGCTACCCCTGATTTTTGAGGTAAAGTATCCATATTTCTAAATAAAGTCCAATCTTCTCTTGTAAAATTCATCTATCAAAATTCCCCCTTTAAATTTTAAATTTTTCTATTTATGACCAAATGATTTAACTAGCTAACTGTATATTCAAAATCTTAAAATTTTAAACTTTGCTATTGATTGCATAAAAACCTTAAAGTCAAAACCTTTCTTTTCTTTTTTTCCACCAACTCGATTGCTTTGTTTCACTCCGCTACGCTACGTTCCACAAAGTAATCGACCTGCCCGAAAAAGAAAAGAAGCAAAAGAAAACGGGCTAATGGATTTATAAAAATTTACCAAAACTAAAATGGCATAATATCGATGAAAGTATTTATTTAACTATGTTTTATTAAATAAATCGGACAAGACGTATTATATTATATACACTTTATCCGTTTAATATCATTGAAATCAAGTATTTTAGCCACTTTTACGGATTCCATTACTTATCGTTCTTGGTAAATTTTTTGATGAATAATTTTTCCTTTTTATTGTAATGGATATCATTTAATTTCATATACTCACCAACATATGGATTATTTACACTTCTATATACTGTATCTGGTTTAAATTGTGGTAATTTACTTTGTAGGTCTTTTAATGATAATTTTTCTTCCTTTAAGTTCTTTAACTCTTCCACAATGGCATACCAACATGTAGTTTTTTTAAAATCAGTTGCGTTATTTATACCGTTAAAATATTTAGGATGCCATTCTACATTTTTTATAGTAAAATGCTTTTTCAATTTGTCTATCAAACTTAAATCATCGTAAAATAACATATATACATTGCCTTCTAAGCCTTGTCTAACTGATATTCTTCCTATTTGTTGAATACAATCAATGACATATTCATTTAATCTGGTTTCAGTATATCCTTCTTCATTTCCTATAGAAATGGTTTTATTTGTATAATACAACTCTCCTTTATTTAGCATTCCTAAAAATACTATATTCCCATAATCTTTAAAATCATTTACTCCTGTTGTAGCTGCTCCAAAATGTCTAATAGTACATTTAATATCCTTTATATCCAATGATTGAATAGCGTTTTTAATATCTTCTTCAAAGGAGAATACATTTCCTAACTTGTCCACGATTTCTTTGTAACATATTACCAAAGTATCTTTAGCAGTAGACTTTATAATTTCTTCAACTTCCTGTGCTAGTAAATTTATATTAGTCAGGTAAAATTCTTTATTGCCTTTAAAATTTCTATATCCCTTATTGTGGTTATTTTTGCTATTATTGCTGTATATTAAGGAACTCTTCGCTGTTTTTTGTGGACTATAAAATAAGTTCAATTTACCTTTAGGCGTTTCATGTAACTCATCTAAAAATATAACATTACTTTTTTTATAATCATTATCTATCCTGCTGGTTGCATCTAAAATTATGGTTTTATTAAAATACTTACTGTAGTTCTTCAAATCTATATATCTTATATAGCTGAACTGTTTTTTATCATTTTTGTGCCAGCTTCTACTTGTTGAACCTCCATAATTTAAAAATTTTTCTACCTTATTTAAGGTTACTACATCTTCGTACTTTTCTGATAGTACACCATAAATAGCATGATTAAATCGAAACTTGGAGTTATAGACTTGATTTACACGCTTGATACCTGATCCTGAAGTATTAGGATATTCTAATGATCCAATATATTTTTCTACACTATCAATTTCTGCTTTTATTTCCTCTGCTAAATTAACCCCTTTCATTTTTGTTAATATAGCTTCCCATTCCTCTAAGAGAATATTATCAATATCCTTTGTTTCTAATTTTTCATCAATGATTAATACTTCCCTGCCTGAGATTTTTTCCATAACCTCCTCAAGATCATTACTTAAAAATAACCTTTGATGTGTTATTACTAATGATGGGTGTTTCTCTATGCTCCATCTACTTAATTTAACACCACAATTTCTTTGGCAATCTTTACATAAAATAGGAGAATACTCTACATATTCACTTGGTAGGCTTCCGAAATAATTTTTAATTTTTTTGGGGTCTTTCCACACTAAACAGTCTTTGTAATTAAATCCTCTTATTAATCTAGCTATAAAATAATCTTCATGTGGCTTTTCTTGGCCTCGTAAATATCCATACTCCTTGTAATCTTCCAAATCTCCATAATATAGCTCTTCTATACTTTGTTTATAAGTAGTTTCATCACACCAAAGTTTTAATTGTTGTTTTAAAGGTTCAAACTTTACTCCTACATCCATGCAGAATTCTCTTCCTTCATTAAGGGTTCTTTTTACTATCACTGAGGAAAATTCTTTATTTACCGTATACATATATTTTACAAACTCTATTAATAAAGTGGATTTTCCTTGACCTATATCTAAATTTACAACAATAGGCTCTTCGACTTTAACTGGATTTAAGAATAAGCTTGCAAGTTTCTTTAAGTTTTCTTCTTGTCTCCTTGGGATATCTCTTCTGATAGTTGATTTGAAGCCCTCTATTATAGCCTTGACATTTTCTTTATATCCTGCTTTAGGCTTTATTATATCTTTTAAATGTTTAACCGCCATATATACCGATCACCTACTTTGCAATTAACTTACAATATCTTTAAATTGATTATATTTCCCCATTATACTTCTAATTTCAGGTGTATCTTTGAAAATATAGATCTTTCTACTTGAATCTTTTAAATCTGCTTTTTCATTAATTTTGTGAAATCTATTGAACATAAGCCAACCAGCCATTCTTTCCTGCGTTATTACAATTGTTTCATTTTTCATATCTATTGACCTCCTTTTATAAGATTATGGAAGATGTAAAGTTGGCACCCTACACCCTCCACATCCTCAAGGCGCTAGCCGAAGAGGATGCTTATTTATTAAAGTCATTTATGCGATAGCCTTAATACTGCAATCCACTGTAATTGTCCTGGTAGACTTAGCATCTTCATATACTTTTTTTATGACTATCCTACTACCTTCATATTGCTTCAATATATCATGCTTAATGCCAATAATTTTTCCTGTAGCATCCCATAGCTGGGGATATCCATCATTTATTTTTAATTGTAATACTGCTCCATCATAGACTCGATTAGCAATATCATCGGTTGTTAATCCTTTATCTAATCCCATACATAAAACGTTAGTTAGTTCTAAATCATTGGCTGGCTCTTTAGCCAGATATTCTTCCAGCACTTCTATATCTGAAATTTCTTCTATTTCCTCTTGCTTATAGATTTTCATGTCATCCTTTACTATATAATAATGATCTAAGAGATTAAAATCATAATGGCATCGTTCATCTGATCCAAGCACATCTATTTTATCTTCATCTTGGTTTAGCCATAAATGATATAATATTCCCTCTGGAAACATCCATGCAAAGTTCCAATTATCTTGCCATCTTAAATCTTTTTTATCTTTGCTGTTCTCCTTTGAATATTTATAGGCATAGTTTACTGCTACCTGAGCTACCACAGAAGGGTTGGGACACAGTTTATAAATCCGCTCCCTGGTTTTTTTATTAAGATCTGAATATTCTCTTCGCTTTAATTTGCGCTGTTCTTTATTTTCATCAGCCTTAGAATATTTATCAATGGTTTTATATCTTTCATTGATCTTTTTGAACTTGTCCTTATAGCGTAAAAACTCTGGTTCTAACTTTGCTTCATATTCTTTGATTACAGCATAATCTAAATTAGGATTCTCCAGTAAGGCTAGAGTATTTTTCAGTATTTCTCCATCTTTTCTTTTTCTGGTGTTTTTATTTATCTGTTCACCAATCCACTTTTCATATTTAGAAAGCAACTTTTCTGCAAACCAATCTAGGGGGCTTTCGTATTGATTGTCATATTTCCATTTGCTTCCTCCACTTTTATAGTAAAGAAAGGTTGGCTTCTTTCGAAAGTTATACTGAAAGGATTTACATATTTCCACTGGAAGACCACTTTTGCTGGCATCAATCTGAAGTCCTTGTAAATACTTTCCATACCTAATAGCATCTTGATATTTCTTTGTTTTTCTTTCAGCCATCATTCTATTTTCAACTTGAGTGGCTTTATCGGTGATTTGTCCGGTTTTATCATCAGCATGAAGAATGAAACTAACCACTGCTTCTTTGGTAAATGCTACTGGTTCTACGGTGTCCTTATCTGCATAGTTGACCTGGGGTAGGGCTTCTTGTAGAAAATCTAAAAGGGTTACTGTACCTTGGTTATTTATTTTATTAAGATCTTTTTCCTTTTTTGAGTGGGTATAGATATAGGCATTACTATCTTCAACTTTTATTGTCTTACACCAAGCTAACCAAGTCATTTCCATTTCTTTATAGTTCCTATCTATACTAAATAAGCAAATCTTGTCCCCATCATAGTCTAAATTCATACGGTGCATGTACAAACCTTCCCCAAATTGAATAATGTGGTTTAGATGTTCTGTCCATTTACAAGTGTCTGGTATAAACTCCAACTTTGCCACTTCTGAATAGCTGGTGACAGGATTTCTCATAGCAACATACATTCCTTTTGTTTTTCCCATAAACACTTTATTTTGAGGAACCATTTCTTTTATGATTTCTGTATCTCTATTGATTGCCCAATGAATTAGGGTGGGAATATGGCATGTTGCAAAGTAATAGTTGCAGGGCATATACATCTTACCTAGCCGCATCTCATTAATCATGTGTTCTATCCTCTGGAGGATCTTTTTCCTGACGTATGGATCAAAGACCATGTTTTTGTTAATTTTAATGGCTTGAATGATAGGTTCCTCCCAGTTTTCGTTTGTATCTATTTCTTCAGCTTCATCATCTAAGATAGGATTAGCCTCTATTTCATGGTCTTCATTGTCCTCATCATCTTCGTTAAAAGAAATTTCTTCCTTTTCATCCTTCAACATATTTAAAAAAGCTAAAATATACTTTACATCATCCCAATTTACATCCCCTGTATCAGAGTAAATTTTAATTACTTTATTGATCATGTCACACTCATCCTGTGCAAACATTGGCATATAAACATCTTTAAGTTTTAATGCTAGAAGCATCTGGTAAGTTATTTTTGTATATTTTGATTTTGGAGGATGTACATAATTGGCTATGCCGAAGGTGTCAAAATCATAGTTTTTAATCAAATCCTTGTATTCATCCATATCTTTAAACAAGCAGCCATCTTTATAATCAGTTTCTCCTTTTTCTAAGAAGGCTTTAAAACAACTTTTTGTCATAAGAATATCAATGCCATCTACAGGATGGGGATT
The DNA here is from genome assembly GCF_001042715.1 of Clostridium aceticum. NCBI lineage: Bacteria > Bacillati > Bacillota > Clostridia > Peptostreptococcales > Natronincolaceae > Andreesenella > Andreesenella acetica. The sequence goes on from NZ_CP009687.1 coordinate 2,864,867, forward strand.
TCCGAATAAATCTGTGATAGATTCTACCCCCTCTTCCTTTAACCATTCTCTTAACTCAAGGATGTTAAAAAATGCTTTGCAATAGGGAAAGCGAAGTTGTCCACCCTGATCTTCTAATTTCATCCCAAGTTTTTCAGCAAAGTTGATATCCATTAAGGCAGTACCATCAGCAAAATTAATAGGAACATTTTTGATCTCTTCTTTAAATTCAACTTCAGTGGTGATTTTGTCTACTGGAAAAACAAATCTTTCTTCTGGAATCCTCTCACACTGCTGCTTTGTATAGCAGGGTATCCATTTATAAATCCCTTTGGCAAAAACCATACTAATGGGTTTTGCTGCTTCCTCCAATTTTGGTCTCAATCCTTCTTCTTTCCATTGATTTATGGTTTTTTCAGTTTCTTTATTGGATTTCTTTCGCTTAGGTATTTCTTTATTTTTAGCTAGTTTCTTGCCTTCCGCTAAGGCTTTTTCATACCCTTTTATCGCCTCCAATGCCTCCATATAGGATTGATATAATATTTCTTCTTCATCGGTTCTTTTGTAGGGGGCATTATAGACAATATGCTGATTTTCTAATTCATACTCTAGGTCATCAATTACACAAATATCTAACTGATCTATATAATCTTTTATATCGAATAGATTACAGGATGTCGTCATGAGAGCTACTGCAGTAAGATATTTACTAGGAACTGTAATGTTGGGCTCTTTACCGAGGGTGATTCTTTCCTTTAATTTTTTATAAATACCTTCACTAACATAATATTGCTTACAGGTTTTATGTTGGCTTCCACTTAAGGAAACATCCAAGAATACATATTTTTTATCCTTGAAGAAGAAGCCTTTATTTAATATTTTTCCAAGCAATGCCTTATCATCGGCATTTGCACCTCTTCCTGTAGTGATGCTGATAATTTCATTTAATGGGTTTGACTGATCTGCTGCAGGTACTCTGCCTGTAATCTTGTAGGTCATGTAAAATAAAAAGTTTTCACTTTGCTGCACAGGCTTATGTTCTTTTTTTACTTTGATGCTATATTCATTTTTATCTTCACATTTTTTGATATCCCTCAATTGAAACTGGTTAATTAAATATTGTTTTCTTTTGGTTTTCATAGGCACTTGATATCCTTTCTTTTTTAAAATTTTAATTCTACGCTCAAAGCTTAAAATAAACGCTACTGGTATATGATACTTTAACTGTCTAGTGCTTTAAGATTTTTTGCCCAGTCTTGGACACTTAGAGCATTTTCAAATAATTGTTTTTGCAGTTCCATTTCCTTTAAATTCTTATGATACTTTTTTGAAATCCTTAAGTAAGTAACACCTTTATGCATGTCCAACTGTTTCACATATCCTTCAGGCATTATGAATAAATCATTAAAACCCTCATCAATGTAAAACCTAATATAGCTGTGGCTTTCTTTTTGCCATATATGACCCGAGCAACAATCTGCTACAGGATAACCTTTAGCAATTAATGCCTTAATACTAACAAGATATAATTCATCTACTTCTAACAAAATTCCACTGCATTTTGTACTGGGACATTCACTACTACCCCTATATTGGCTTCTTTTTGTTCTAAAATCTGATTCAAAGATATTAAGACATTCAGTACAAAGTAATTTCATCTGCAACCTACCTTTCTTCAATCGTTTTTACTATTATGAATTTTGAATTTTTATTTGCTATATTGAATCCCATAGAGAAGCTTTTTTGCCAGCTCGCTTTAAATAACACTTTATTAAGCAAATAAAAAAAGACGATAAAACCAGAATACACACATAAAAAATCTTAATCCAGTAACAGAAAAATACACCAACCCAGTATCTTGATTTAATAATCAAAATACCACTGCTGGTTTCATATTTTCTTTACTTAAAGATGTAAAATTTTTATGTATATTCTCGTTTTATCGTCTTTGCGATAAACGATAGCCTGAAGCTTGAGTTAATTAAGCATCAAGATCAAGCTATAAAAAATATATGTATAAAATCTATATATATTATGATAATTATTTATCAACAAAATTATTATAAACCAGTTAAATGGAAAAGTCAACATATATTATTAAATTTTTCCTGTGAGTGTAAGTGAGATTTATAAAATATCTTTAGTGTTTTTTCTATGAGCATACAAAAGAGCCCTCCTCTAAGATAGCTCCGTAAATACATCATTTTGACTTGTAAAATCATTTATTTAACTGCCATACAGAGTAATTCAATAATCCTGCAAAACTTGCCCATAGTATATATGGAATCATTAAATATCCTGCCACTTTATCTAGTCTATAAAATTTAACAGTAGTAATAATAATCAATACCCACAATAATATCAACCATACTAGGGCAAATCCTCTTTGTTCAAACCTGAAAAAGATTATAGTCCAGAAAAAATTCACAAAAAGCTGTGCTACGTAAAATAATAATGCGCTTTTTACCTGTGGATCTTTAAAGGCAAGGCTATATATTCTGTATGCTGCAATTCCCATTAGTATAAATAATATAGTCCAAACAACAGGAAATACCCAGCCTGGAGGGGCAAATGAAGGCTGTATTAAATTTTGATACTGTTCTCTTGTATTTTGGGTAAGTAGGGAACTTGCAATTCCTACACCTTGAGCAATTGCTATACTTATTAGCATCTTTATAATACTGCCATTGTGAAGAAGTTGAGATTTATTCATTTAGTCATCACTCCCCTCTTTAAATTTTTCTGATTCTTATTTTCAATTAGAATTTCTCTAATGCTTTTAACACTTCCTCACCATGCATATCCGGCTTAACTTTTGGAAATATTTTAATTATAGTACCATTTTCATCTATAATAAATGTCATCCGTACAATTCCCATTGCCACTTTTCCAAACATCTTTTTTTCTTGCCATGCTCCATAAGATTCAAGTACACTACGCTCAGGATCACTTAATAAATAAAAAGGTAATTGATGTTTGTCCTTAAATTTTTGATGTGAAGTAGCACTATCTTTACTAATACCAATAACAACAGCTCCAGCATCCAATATCTCATCGTATACATCTCTAAAGCTGCATGCTTGTTTTGTGCAACCAGGTGTATTATCCTTAGGATAAAAATAAAGAACCACCTTTTTACCTTTAAAATCATTTAGAGATATATCGTGTCCTTCCTCATTCTTTAATGTAAAATTAGGTGCCTTATCTCCTACCTTTAGCATATTAATTGCTCCTTTTTTTCATATTTTTGCACATCTCTCAGTTTTTTTAATTACTTATGATTTATAAAGAAATTGATTTGTGAAGATCTCTCTAGAAATATAGCCAGTATCAACATTACATCATTATTTGTTTTTAATATAGCCAAACTGATATTGAGATCTTGAGATAATATCAGATAGAGAATTGCCTGTGCTTTCAACAATAAAATCGTTAGAAGTCACACCATTAGAAGGCTTAACACTTTCTAATTTTATCCATATTTTGTTTATTAGCTGTTGCCATACTTCTGGAGTTAAGTTTTTATCAGGTGAACTTATTCCTTGAGCATCCGTTTGAATATCTAAAACTTCACCCCTATATACTATATCATTTTTCCCATCGCTTCCCTTTCCAACTGCAAAGTAAATTTCAACTATACTATCTTCTTTGATTGTTTTTATAAATTCTTGTCTTTTCTTTTGGGACATCCCAGTTGAAAGAGAGTTTGTTGAAAACCATACTGCTTTATTTTTAATACAAAATTCCTCATAAATTTTCAATGTCTCTAATCCATTATAAGTTGCTGTTGCATCCAGCCCAAGCTTTGCAAATATAGCTATATTGTGTATTTTTTTCATATCGTGCTCTATTTCTTTTTTACTTGACTGCTTTAATAGCTTAGAATTTGTCTCTCTACTATTAATTGTATGTTGAGCTTGTGATGATAAATGTCGAATATCATATCTAAATCCCATTTTATCAACTCCCTCTAAGCGTATAATTCCATCCTCCCTATACCAATTCCTCCATGAATCCCCAGTTTTTCATCGCAACATTCGACATCTTCCAACAAAAAAAAACCGATCCTAAGGTCAGTCCTTCATTCTTAACACATCATCTAGTAACTCATATCCATTCTCAGTAAAAAGATACTGTAAGACCTTATCTCGATCCTTGATATATACCTTACAATACCCAATAAGACATTTGCTAGCTTTCTTAAATTCCATTTCAATATCACCAAATAACTTAGATTCAAAAGCCTCTGCATAAAAGTCCTGTTTATTTAGATGGATACAGTGAATGAAATTTAGAATATTGAAAGTTATTTCATCTTCAATGGTAAATTTATCATAACCCTTTTTTATTAATTTGTTTAACTCTAGTTCATTAAATCGCATTAGTTACAACTCCATCCTATTCAAAATATCTCTAAGCTTCTTTAATTCCTCTACTGTCAAAGTAACCCCTTTACCCATCTTTTCATGCTCAGAAGCTTAATAGCTAAGTCGATATTATTTCATAATATCTAACATTTAAACAATAATCGAAGCCACGTTGCTTTTTATCGTGAGTATATGCTTGTACCTGACCTACAATAAATAATCGTTCCCCTTTTTTAATATTATTGAAGCTTTTCTGAATAATTAAGTGATCTTCATTTATATCTTCAAAACCATTAACACCTTTTACTTTTATAACTACCGAAGCTTTGTCAATAAATTTAATAGGTTTTGTTGGGATATTATTGTCAGAGATAGTTATGGGATGGACATATCCTGTCATAGGATTATGTGAAATCAGATTATTTGGGTTATATTCATTATACTTTACAATATTTGTATTTTTTTGAAATTCACAAATAATCTTTACCTCACATCCATAATATTTTCCTAAAGTTCTTCTTTCTTTAATAAACGGCATAATGATTCACCCCACTATGGTTTTTTACAACTCCATCCCATTCAATATATTCCTAAGCTTCTTCAGCTACTCGATCTATAAAGTTACTCCCTTACCCATCTTTTCATTCTCAAAAGCCCAATCCCTTATGTCATACTTTGGCTCTCTTCCGTGTCAGTTGATTAATCTTAGTTTCTTATTAAATCTATTTTATATTATTGACCATTTTTGTTTGCCAAAATTTCTCCATTTTATTTTACCAGTTACATTTTATTCTTCTACTTAATCCAAAACCTCATATCTTCATCAGACATTTCATATTTTTCCATCATCAATTTAACGTAGTTTAGAACTGAGTTAGCATTTAAGTTCGTTTCGATAAAAATTCCATCGGTTATTTGGACAGGCTCCCTCATATCTTTTCTTGAAGAAATTATTCTACTCTTTCTTCCTGAAAAATCATTATCATAGACAAAGGTTTTAAATATCTTTTCCTCTAAATTATATAAAATCTTTGAAGCTTCATACATAAAGCTTTTCCAACTATTCACAGTATGCTTTTGTCCTAGAATCTCAAAAGCTATTGGCTTTCTTCCAGTAACATCTATCTCATCAGATAAGTCAAAGAATTCTTTTTCAATAAATTCAACACTATGTATCAGTTTTTCATCTACTTTTGGCATCTTCCAACACTTAATAGCAGTTTTAAAAAGTTCATTTGCTCTTTTTTCTATTTCTTCTTCATTCCAAGATTCACTGGAATACAGGTTTTCATTTAATTTAAGTCTACTTTTTTCTAATATAATTTTCTTATCCTCGAAAGATTTGTTAGATAGGTTTGAGTTATACCCAGTTAATGTTAAATTCCCTATGTTGTGTAAATATTTCCCATGGATTGATTGAGCATTGTTTCCTAGCTTCAAAGTCCATTTAGCATCTAATTTTTGTGGCATTATATGCTCAATACTTAAGGTGTTAACATCTACTTTTTCCTTATTATTCTCATTTTCCAGATGCTCTAGTAGGTATCTTGAATGTTTAAATTTATACATGTTTCTTGTTAGGAATTCATGTTTAAATTCACTGTCCAGTGGAAACGCAGCACTATATTTTTTATTTAATAAAATTGATACTAGATAATCATAGTATCTATTTTCATAGTCTTTATTTTCTTTTAATTCTTTAGCTAGATTCTTAAATACTTTATTTAAGGAATTTGTAGGACTATCACATATAAGTCTTCTAAAAACATAAGTTTCTATTAGTTTATATGTGTTAATCAGTACCTCCTTGCTAATAATTCCTTGTTCATAATCTGAGTATACTTCCATTAAAAAAGGATAAGATACTGTTACCTTTAAATCTCTAATGTCTTTTATCACTTCTTTAATATCCTTATCTACTTCTATATCATTTAAAAACCTTACATATATTTTAGAATAGTATAATATATCTTCTAAAATTAATTCTATATTTTGGTAACTATTTTTTCTTACATACTTTTTAAATTCAACATAAATATTATTTTTATTTGGTATATCATTTTGCTTCATTGTTAAATAATCTCTAATAAAATCAGATATATTTTCATTACCCAATATTTTTTCTATCTTATACCAATATTTTTTATATAGTTCTTCTTGTTCCGATGGCTCTCTCTCCATTAAAATATAGTTTCTTATTAAATCAGCTTCTGATAGACTAAGTCCAGTAGAGTTTAAGCTTTCAAAAATTAATTGAGGATCATCCTCTCCCCTTTTTAATCCTATGTAGACCACTATTAATTTCTTAATTCCTTCAAATATTTCCATAACAGACATTTGCGAATTATTTATTAATTCAATAAACAAGATGTAATTTTTATAAATCCTAGAGGTTTTATCTATGAAATCAAAATCATTATTCATCAACCTTTGAAATACAACATCATCATCTATCATAGGTTTTAATCGAAATTTATGTACCTCATCAGCATACCTATTAGTCAAGTAAAAATCATAAATTCTATTTCTTAGATTTATGCACTCCTTGTCCTCTTTTTCCTGTAAAGTGTCATGTAACGCTTTAAGTAAGAGTATTGTGGTAGTAATTCTTTGCTGTCCATCTATTAGTACATATTCATGAAAGTCAATCATATCTACTTCACTATTAGAAATATACACAATTGTTCCAAGGAAATGACTTTTCCTTTCCTCATCAATCTCTACGCTTTCTATGTCCTTAAACAGCTGAATACACTGTTCAGCTTTCCAATCGTAGTTTCTTTGAAATACTGGTATTATGAATCTCCTATCTTCCCCTGAAAGTAATCCTAAAAGCCCAATTTGTCTTGCTTCCATAACTACCCCACCCCCAATGTTAGTACTATATCCATTATACCCCAATTGTTTTTTACACACAATCTTCCATATTTATTCATAACAAAAGCACCTACCTAAGCAGATGCTGTCTATTATAACTAAACTATTCTTCGTAACAAAATAGTGGACAACCACAATCTATAAGATCTTCTAAAGATCTAGGAGGTTCAACACATATATCGGTAAATCCTAATACATTCGAATTTGGTATATTTTCTGATGCAATGGAAATTGTACCATACCCTTGTAGTGGCATATCAGTTACCCAAAAATGTCCTCCATCCGATTCACAACTCGCGCCAATTCCTGTTTTCCGTATCTTCCATTGTTCCCCATGATACTGTTGACAGATCTGCCATTTTGCATGAATATTAGTCATTGCTGTAAATTGATCCAGGTAAGACTTCATAAATTCATCCCCTCAAATTTTGTATTTTCTTCAATAGTAGTACGCCATTTCTACTTGTATCCGATATAGTAATACCATACACTCAATATATAATTTTAACAATAAAACTTAAATTTTCTTAAAATTTTTATCTTCGTTTTCGACATTTTTATCTATACTAAAAAGTACATGCCATTTATAGATAGATGCCCTTGCTGTACCAAAGCTAATATCTTTCTCATGGTCAACATCTATATGTATTTATTCTCCACAACATAACTAAGTTAGGATTTTGATGGACACAGAGGATTGTTACAACGAATAATTCTTTCATCAAAGTCCCTTTCAACTCTTGGTACCTTTTCATGGGAGGCAACAGTGTAGCAATCAATTACTTTACCCTTACCACATTTACAACCTCCTACAACTTCTTCTTCAGTATACACATCCCAATTTTTATCTCCTCTTCTACTATTAGCATTCATAATAGCTCCCCCTTTAAATAATATCGCATTTCCATTCCAGTATATTTTAGCTATCATTTTTCTACAAAAACTTTCGTTCGCTTTTTTTCGACAAAAATGTACAATAAAAGCACCTCCCTTTAGATAGATGCTTATTTATTATACATTTCACATAACCTTATTAAATTTGATACTTAATTGATTCTATCTTCTCCTACTCCCCTACACCCATTGCAACCACTACCTCTTATATTTACCCTTTATATAGAGTAAGGGCTGGCTTACCCAGCCCCTCTTCGAAGGTTTCTTTTGTGTTTTGCATGTGATGCATCATTCATTCTTTAATTGTTCCACCAAACTACTAATATCAAATATTTTTTCACATAGCTTATAATCGCATATCTTAGTATTTAGAATTTCAATTATCTGAAAATCACTACTAATATTATCATTATAATACATAATAGCTCCAATAAAAATAAGTTTAACCAACTCAATATAATGCAAATTGTTAATTTCATCATTCTTGAAATAATTATAAAGGTTAATTGCGGGAGGTAGTATTGTTTGATCTAGACACCTCCGGATATTGCACATTTTATTACTACTATTCTCCATTGCTTCAAATGCATAGTATGTCCACACTATTTCATAAACTTTTTTACCCTTGATTATCTCAACATACTTTATTGCTTTTTTATTTTCTGTATCCAAAGCTTGCACAAATGTCTGAGAACAGAACAATCTTGGCCCCTTACCACTCTTCTCCAGTCTTATTGCTTCTAGATATGGGATTCCACAAACATTGAGCCCATTTTCCTTAGCTACATTATTTATAATCTGTAATTCTGGACTAAATATGATCTCGCCTAACTTACCTATAGAGATACCACCTCTAAATAGTAATGGAAATGCACATGACTTTCTTTCCCTAGAAGTGTCGCCTATGAATTCATATTTATCCTTCACCTCTTTGATATTATTAAAAGGTTTCCTAAAATATCTATTGGATTCAATAAATGCTGACGAGACAAAGTTGCATAATTGTTTCATAAAAATGTTGGCATTTTCCGAGCCAATTATCAGCGAGTCGCTTATACTAATCATATTACTAAAAGAAGTAACTGATGTATTTTCTGCGAATTCGTGCATATCAGCTGGATAACTATCTTTTGGATGACATTTGTCATCGATTATCTTTGTCTTAATAATTCTGTTGAAGAGATCAAGATTATCGTAGGCTGCTTCAAGATCATATTCCACAAGCCAGCTAAACCCTAATAAATCTAAAAAAGATATTACCATTATATTAGCATCCTTTCTGTTCTTTTTTTATCTTTCTATATATTTACATTTCCTACAATAAATCTTCTGTTTATTTTCTACATTCATCTTATTTTTCCTTTTTATAGACCAAACTTTGTTTGTATATTCAAACTCTGGTCATTATATAAAAAGCACCTACCCTCAGATAGATGCCCTTCACCATACCTAAACATTATATTCCTCACTTTTCAATACTATAAAAAGAACATACCCTGTTTAAAATGAAGAAAATCTTTTAAAATACTTTCCCATTTTACAATTGGTGCTTTACCAGCTAAACAGATCACCCCTTAGAAGTTTTATTGTCTGTTATTTTAACTCAGCTTGTTTTATGGTGCTAGGCAGAATTTCTTTGACAGTTACATTTAAAACTTCCTGCAATGCAAAAACCAGGCAAGCATTAAATAGACTTTAGATATTACTTAGGTTGCTAGAATTAATAACACCTAAAGTCTTTTATATACTACACCTGCTTTAAAAGTTATTAGGTTTCATAACAAAATGCTTTCCTAATAATCTTATCAATGTTTTTGTAAGTTTCCATATATACATCCCAACTCGATTTCTCTAGATGTTTATGCACTTTGCAACTTTCGATTAGATTTTTAGTTATTTTCACGAATGAGTTATGTAGATTTTCTTCCTTAGTGTTATAAGCAATAATGAATAGCTCTTGAAACACATTAATACATTTAAGGTTATTATAGTAATATATTTTTTCATCAATAGTATTTGAATTAGTTTTTTCAAATTCTTTTTTTATATCTTTTTTTAATAACAAGATGCTTTTTAAAACTTCACTTTTACCAGTTTCTATATCTTCCATAAAAAACACTCCTACTTAATTTTATATATTATATGGAAATTTATAGAAAATTATTATTAATTTACTCTAGTTTTGCACTTTTTCACCAAGCTATTCAAACTAGTAAATTTTAGCGTTCAAGATAAATATCTTAAAACCAACACTTTTAATAAAAAATGCAAAACTCCAATAATTTTTATAATCCCTATCTGGTATAAGCATCACTTCTTTTTTCAAAAGCTGGCATTGTCCCTTCTAAGACATCGACTACATAATTACTAATTTTCTCTGACTCCATGCTGCCATAATGATACTTTATTTGTAGATTTTCTTTATCCATTCCGCTGTAAATAACTTGCTCTGAATCACATGCTACTGCAATATTGGGATTATGAGTGACTATTATTATTTGTCTTTTATCTTTTGCCTTGATTATATATGGTACCAATTTATCATAAACAGATTGATTGTCTAGATTATCTTCAGGCTGATCTATTATTAATGGAGAATTTTCTTTATCTAATATTAAATAAAATATTAATAAGAGTAATCCTCTTTCTCCAGGTGATAACTTATTAAGATGTTTATCCCCCAATTTTAATTCATAGTTTATTTTTATATAATCTAGACCATAAAGATTATTAAAGAATTCTAGCTTGTCTATAAACACTTTGTTGTAATCCGAAGCAGACTTCTTCAACTCATTTTCTATATTTTCTAAAGAAGCAAAAATGCTATCAAAATTATTAATATCAATCGTCTCAAGTAATGCAGATAAATTTTCTGTTGCCTGTTCCTTCCCTCTAAAAATACTCTTTATGTTTTGATTAATATAGTTTAAGATTGCTCTTTCCATTGAATCTCTTTCCAAATAAAAACTAATCTCAATGCTAGGTTTTTCAGATTTTTTCATTTCAAGTTCATTTATAGCCTTATTAATATACGAGTATTTTTGAGCGTATTTTTCAACTATTTCTTTTTTGAGTAGATATATTTTCTCTAAAACTTGCTTTCTCAATGCATACAGTTCTTCTAATCTATTTGGGATATCTTCTTCTAAAATCTTTGTTTCTTCTCTTAGCTTATTTATTTGTTCTGATATTTTTGCAATCTTCTCTCTCCATTTTGTTAAATCCTGAAGGTAATTTTGATAATTCAACTCTGCTTGAGATAAACTACCTGTTATCTTTGCAACTTCAAGCTGTGCTTCTTTAAGTTTCAAAATTAACAGTCCATCCTTTTGGTCATTTTCTATAGTACTTACCTCAGTCTTTATACTAGTAATCTGCTTTTCTATGTTCCCCTTTAATAACCTTAATTTATCATAATTAACTACCAAGCTTACTGTAATTATTTCCTCTATACCATTGCTTTGCAAATTATCATTTACCTTCTTAAGCCATTCTTCAAAGTTATTTCTAGTTTGCACTATTTGTTGTATCGTAGTTTCAATTACATGCAGCTTTTTACTTAAATTCTCTAAAGCATCTTCTTTAATTTGTATTTGACTTTTAAGGTTTTCAATAGTGTTATTCAATGCATTTAACTTTTTCTCTACGTTCGGGTCTATATTAGGCTTTATTACATCCTTAGGTTTATTTGTATTTTCCTGTTCCAACTGTTTTTGTAAATCTTCAATAGACATTTTTAAGATTTGTTTTTCACTATCGGTAATCTTAATTTCCTTATTAATTATTTCTTCATTAATCTGCTTTAACGTGCCCTTATTGGAATCTATTTCCATAAGTAGATTACTTGTTAAATACTTTATTAAGTCAGTTAACGTACTCATTCCCAACTTTTCTTCCCTTGGCAAGTAGTCAAAAATAAGCCTTTCAATCTCTTCTTTAAATCCATCCTTTAAATCATTGCACACATATTCAATATATTGCTGAGGTAAGTATTTTACCTTTTCTAATTGGGCATTATTGTCTATAGGAAATAACGCTTTCTTCTCTTCCACTCCGTTTTTCCACCTTAGTGTTACATTATAATCCTTACCTAGGTACTCCGGTTTTTGATTAAATCTATCTGTGCTTAAAAAAGAAAATCTTTTAGTATTATGTGTGTTTCCAGAGTGACCTATTATATCAGCTAAAGCACTTTTACCATTCCCTTTATTCCCTATTATAGTAACCAAATCACTACTTAATAATATTTCATCATCAAACCATGTGTCTGATGAATTACTTCCTTTTATGCTTATACTGTCTATAAACTTATCTCCATTATCATTAATAATTTTTTTCTTAGGTGGCATCTCTCCAACGAAGAATCTTAAGCTTGGCTCCTTTATTGCTTGCAATAAACCTTGAAATGTTGTGTCAGCTTTTATCCATAGATTCTCTCTAATTATATAATTTCTTGGGTCATGATTGTCAGAACAAACAATCATAGGTTTTCTTTTTATTTTCTTGAATACATGTTCATTATATGTACTTAAATCATTTATTTTACCCATTTCAAACATATCAGTATTTTCAGCAATTTCAGCTTTTATAGCCATGTTAACTTCTAGATGATTTGTGATACCATCATCAATTCCTTTGTCTTTTTTACCAGCATGTACGGTAATTATACCCTTACAATCTTTAGCAAATGTAATTATCTCATTATAATCCCAGTAAATTATATTATCATCTTCTTTATTTTTTGCCTTTGTATCTCTCATAAGAACATTAAACTTATTTGCAAGCTTATGTAAATCTTGCTCAGGAAAAATTATTATTACATGTAAATTTGAAGTTCCTTTATCACATCTAAGTTCTATACCTGGTAAAATAGTCATCTCTGGTGCAAGTTGTTTTAACTTAGTAATTCTATCTGCATCTATTAGAAAATGGTCTGTAATAGCGACAGCAGCTATTTCATTGTCTCTCCATGCTTTTACTAATAAATCATCGCTGTCAGCTGATTTATATTTATGGTCATATGATGATGCTGTATGTACATGTAAATCCCATTTTCTCCACTCTGAACCCCTAGTATTCATTTTTACCACCTCATAATAACTTAATAAATTTATTATAGCTTAAATTTTCACATTTTTACACAATTATACATATACAGTATATTAATTATTTTATTATTACAAAACTCGATAATTATTTAAGGACTAAGGGGACAGGTTCATCGTCCCACTATTGCTCATTTATCAAGTCATTGTATGTATAAGGATACTCATAGTATTAAATCCTTTTTATGTATTTCTTTGTATTATTTCAAACTCCTTCCAGTTTTGTTCGCTTTATTTCGACATAAATGAATTATTGAAAATTTATCTATACAAGACACTAAACAGTATCTTAATATTGACTCATCTTTATCAATTGATGGTAAGCGACTCTTTTGCACTTACCAATAAACCGACCTCAATACTCGACAATTCAAACATAATAAAAAGCACCTACCATTCACTGATAGATGCCCTTTACTATACCTAAATCTTCAACCCAATACGTCCTTAACCCTACCAACAACTCCACCCTCCAGCATCACTTTAATGCCATGAGGATGCGTATGAGAACTTGTAAGGATTTTTAAAACTACACCTTCTGTTAACTCCCCAGAGCGTTGATCCTGCTTTTGTACAACTCTTACTTTTGTACCCTGCTTAATATTTTCTCGTATAGTTCCATCCATATTGTTATCCTCTTTTAAAAAATTATTTAGTTTTTAGAAATTCTTCTGTTGAAGGTAAATCTGTAGCTAGCATTTTTATTTTGTTTTATGTAATATCGATAGAAGGTACGGGTACTATTTTTCTTATCCTGAATTACATCTAATCTCCCTATTTTTTCAAACTTTAAGGTTTTTAGCTCATCTTCCCCTACCACTACATACTGTATATTTAAGCTATCAGAGATTCCTTCTTGCCCTTCCCTATATGCTATTGAGAAGAATTTAGGCTGAGCTTTAACCATAATATTATTTTCATTATCAATGACCTCAACAGGCAATTCTGTTTTCATAGTATACACCAAGGCTCTTATGAATGTTCCATAATTAGTGGAAGCTAATTGTTTAATATCACAGTATTCTAGACACCTATCTAATGATTCTGAGGTTATCATATTCATATTTACACCCTTTCTATTTCTCTTCCTTATATATCCTTACCACACACTCGACTGTACTCTCTTTGTCCCAACTTATTTCACTCACTTCACTACCATTAAAGAATACTGGAAATCTAAACTTTATATTCTTTAAGATACGACCATCTTCTAATTCTTCTGGATAAATTTCAATTTTCTCAACAAAACTCTTTATAAACTCCTGTTTTTCAAAGTCTGTAAATTCATCATAAAACTGGTCGAACATTTTTAAAATGTTGTAAATGCCATCAGAATTAAGTCTATCTAACTTAACATTCTGTATTCTTGTTTTAACCTCTTCCATCTCTATTTCAATAGAGTCTATCCTTTCATAGAATTTATTTAGACGTTCCTGCATGTCCTTATATTTTCTTTCATACGAAGAGTCCATAACATCTAGCCCATCAATTTGTTGTGCTAATTTATTTTTTGCCGTATTTTCTTGGCGATATGATTTTTTTAGAGTTTCTAAATTCTCTTCCAGTTGAGCAGTATCAATTTTAGAATTAATTTTATCTTTTATAGCATTCTCAAACTTTTCATTATGAACTAACTTAGTAATAATCTCAGCAACAGCATCATCTACTAAGTCTTGACTCCACTGCTTACTGTAATTGCATTTATGACCACTTACACTCCTCCTATGTTTACAAGCATAGTAGAAGTAATCTCTATAATAAGTGCCGTCCTTCTTCTTTTTCCTATTCACATTACCATACATGGGCGCACCACAATTGGGACATTTTAGTATACCAGATAAAATATGTGCGTGTTCTAAACTGTACTTCTTCTCATGTTTAAAACCAGTTGTTTTACGCTTTTCTTGTGCTGCTTGCCATATTTCTTCTGATACTATAGCCTCATGAATTCCATCATAAACGGGAAACTCTTTCTGCTTTACAATATGGAACTGATTTCGTTTACCTTGAATTTTCTCGTTTCTTCTCCTACCATACGCTATTTTACCACAATAAACAGGGTTATCTAAAACAGCCTTTACAAAAGATGCAGAAAAGGCATCAAGTGTACCATTTTGACGTTTTTTCTTTTTATACCCGTTGTTATTGAGATAAGAAGCTACTGCATTTATACCTTTATTTGTAGTAGTAAATTGCTCATAAATAACTTTTATAACTTCTACCTCATCTTCCGCTATTAGTAGTTCCCCTTCTTTCAATAGATAACCATATGGTGCAAAACCGCCATTCCATTTACCTTCCCTTGCCTTTTGCTTACGTCCTGCCATAGTTTGTAATAGAATGTTATCCCTCTCTATCTCTGAAACAGCAGAAAGTACAGATATCATAAGTTTTCCACTATCAATACTGCTATCTATTTTTTCATCCCAGCTAAATAGATTTACACCATAATCTTGCATTTTCTGTACAGATGCTAGTATATCTGCTGTATTTCTACCAAAACGAGAAAGTTTAAAAACCAAAACAAAATCAATATTATCTTTTTGATCTTCGATGTCTTTCATCATCTGTTTAAAATCGTCTCTGTCTTCAACATTCTTACCTGATTTTCCTTCATCTGAATACTCTTTAACTATTACCATGTCAGTAAGCTTAGCATATTCTTCAAGTTTTTCCCTCTGTGCATCAAGACTATAGCCATCAACCTGTGAGGCTGTTGAAACCCTTGTATAAATGTAACACCTTTTTTTCATCTGCATCAACTCCTTTCCACGCACACAGTAATTCACTGTCCCAACAATTATATCGGATTCTATTTGGAATGTATATATAAAAATAAAAAGAACCCTAAATGAGTTCTTTCTAAATTTATTGTGCTATTTTATTTCTATTTCGTGACTATATTTTTCTATCACTCTTACCATAAAATCTATACAACGCTCAAAATTTGCATCCCTTATAAACTTTGAGTCCTCTTTAATGTCCGTTACACATTGTTCTGCTTTTATATTTTTCAACATATTGATATCCTCCTATTTTGTTTGATGGAGGTTATCTCTATATGTTATTTGATATTGTTGGGTATCTTTTCAACTAGCTATTTGATTGAATAAAATCTAATAACAAAAATGAAAAAGAAGACACTTATCATTAATTGATAAATGCCTTCTTACCATTACAACTAGTACACTAGTTGCCTATTTATTTCATTTGAATTCCTGAATCCTTATCTATTCTACATCTGCATCGGTTAAATCTTCAAAGTTTATATTCTCTAAATCAATATCAACTTCATCTTTACTTGATAGTATATTCGGATCATATTGTATTCTCTTACTCTTTAGCTCACCCTTTTTAATTACTTCAGTCACAATTACTCCACCTTTTGTTTGTTCCATATCTTCTATTGTAATTTCTTTTTCATCTGGATCTATATCATCTTTCTGCTCTGTTGAATCTGTTTCCTCCAGCTCAATAAATCTTTCTCCCTCTAATAAGACTTTAAGGATTTTATATCTCTTTAAGTCCTCACCTTCTAATTTATGAGCCGATACTAAATAATTCAAGTATCCTACTTGCTCATCAGGGATATTTTCACTTATATACTTCCTTTGTGCCTTTGTATATGGAGCAATTACACGAAGCAATTCTTCAAATTCTTCTTCAGTTAAATTATCATTAACTGCTGTTTTAGGAATTGTTAATGCCAAGTTATTAAGCATCTTTCTATTTCCACCATATTTAGTATATGCCATGTTTAACATTTTTTCATATTCAGTTATATTCAATTCATATGAGAATATAACTTTAATTACTGTATCATTAGGAAAGAAATTAAGTAATTTCTTTCTATCGTAGTCTACATTTTGACTTACAGAAGATGCTTTTAATTGTTCTTCTTCCTTCACTGTCAAATTGTAACTATTTACAAAATCTCTTACTGAACTACCGTTACTCTTAATGTAATTCTTTGTATTTTCACTTGTAATTCTTGTAGTCATCACTAAATTAATAAGCCCTTTTAGAAATTCATACCGTCTTTCTGATAGTTTAACATTCCTATAAACTCCAGTCATTTTAGTTAAGAAGTTACCATTACTATCCATGATACAACCATATAATCCCTTTAAATCCCTAATCATGTTTGCCATATAAATTACCTCCGCTCAATTTTGAATTTTCATTTGATTTTTATAAAATTTTTCTATATTTCCTTTATTCCTATTTTCCTCTAATTTTTCTTTTTCTGGAAACATAGCCTTTTACCCCATGAATTCTACTTTTAACTTCTTCATAGAACCTTTAATTTTATAAAATCTATAAATTTTTCATAAAGATGTTTTTTATAAAGAATATTTTAATAAAAATAGGGTCTACATTTATAAAACTCCAATGTTTTCAAAATATGCAGAGGTAATTTATATGCAACTACACCTTCAATGCTTGTTTACAATTGGATTTTAAACTCTTTAAAGATAATTTCCATTTTTTCAATGTTAGACTTGAATTGCTCTAAGTAATCTTTCTCTATATCATAAGCTACATAAAATACATTAAGTAACACTGTTATTACTCCTGTAAACAACTTAGTGTCTTGTTTTATATTTCTCATTGCCATTGCACATCTTGCAATTGTTTTCGCCCATAATATACTCGCCTCGTCCCACTCAGAAACCTTAAACTTATCAAGCCATTCTTTTAATGTATGTTCTTCACCTGTTCCATTTCCACAGCTATATGGCTGTTCAAAATATCCAAAGCTTTCTTCTTCTCCTGCTATGAATATCCTACCTAGTGGGTATATTGCACATACAATAGGTTTGTCCTCTTGAACTGTGCACTTTCCTTTTCTTAATAATGGACAACTACCATCATACCTTGCTTTTAATATAACCACTGGAAGATATGAACTATCTCCAACGTACCATTCTGTGTACTCCTCGATAAATTCAAAAGGTTTAATATTTAATGCTCTTGATACCCTAAACACATCATAACCAGTTAACATTATAGGCTCTTGCCTTTTCCTACAGCAATCTCCACACATTTTACATCCAAATTTGAAAGTATCTTCTTTCGTCATAATGCTAGTCATAAAGCTCTCAATGTCTTCTTTCTTATATCTCATATCTTTGTTCCTCCTTAAATATTATTTGATTTATCCACTTTTCCAAAAATGGAATGTGATTATATCGGAACATTTATTGGCTTACAAGAAAAAGATTAGAATATTTTAATTTATAACTAGCCAATTTAAAGAATTAAAATTATTCTTGTTTTTATTAAATCCCTAATTTTATATGCCTACTCATCATCTTCACTAGTCCACATTAAGTAGTAAATTTAATGCTCCACTTTTTCTTTTATAAATACCAATGCCATGTATATCACTTATTAACTAGTCCCTTGTTTGTCCCTAAAATTGAATATAAAAATAGAACTAATCAATAATCACCAATTATTAACTAGTTCTATGAATGTATATTTTATTTTCAATTATTCATATAAATTGAAATATCCTTACAGTGTATATTAAATTTTATTTTACTACCTTAAATAAATGTTTGAATATCTATGCTCTCCTTTTTTAGATTTAACTTAAACTTACTTTCTCCCTTTTACTGTTCTACTTGAACTTACATTCTCCCAACACTAAAATTTCAAACCATTTTTAAACTTACTTTCATCTGTTTGATGTTCTATTTGAACTTACTTTCCTCTGAATTTTATCCTAATGTTATCATTTTTCTATTTCAATGCCTTCTACTCTATTTATTACTCTAGTTAAATATTTTCTTTGGATATCAATCAACACATAATGTAGATAACCCGTTACCTACAGTCCTTCATTTTTCTACTTCACTGAATTCTTTACATAAAAATAGTACTCTCCTTCAAGTGGAAAGTACTACCTCTATATATCAAATAAACTTATATTGTAATTAGTAATGTAGTTTGTTTTCAAATATTTCTTCAGGGTCATCTGCTGTTTGGAACTTGATTTTAACTCTCATAGCAACTGCTAGGTCTTTGTATATGTCTGCTGTACTTACTTCATTAGTGTCATTCATAACAGCCCTCTTCATTGCCCTCTCCACTAAACCTTGGATTTCATAGTAACTTAATTTAGCATACTGACTTGCTCTCCTGCTGATTATGTCCACAGTTGTTTGGTCTACGTCATCAATTATCTTAAACTTTGGATATATAAAGTGTTTTATAGCATCTTTAATATCTATCTCTGGTCGTCTGAACTCCATCTTAAGATTAAAACGTCTTTCAAATGCAGGGTCAAGTCTATGCAACATATTAGTCGCACTTACAAATATATTCGTCTTGTTCATTTGGTCTAAATATTGGAATATACTATTGGTAGCACGTCTAATTGTTCCAGTATCTGCTCCACCAGTATCCCTTTGCCAAGCTATTGCATCACACTCGTCAAACATCAGTAAACAATGTCCTAAATGGTTTGCAAGTTTAAATATCTTAGATATATTCATAGCAACAGTAGCCTCACTAAGTGCCTTTGCTATATCTACATATAACATTGTATAACCTAAATGATTACTCAATGCCTTACTTAAGAATGTCTTACCAGTACCAGAAGCTCCATACATTAATATTCTGTTCATTGGTTGCAATCCATAAGCTAATAATTTATCTCTATATTGTGTTTCCCTTATAAACGCTGATATTTTCTCTTTATTTTCATCGCTCAAAATTACAGATTCAAGCTTGATATTAGTATCAACTGGCATTATAAATTCTCCATAAATGTCTCTATATTCTTTTGATAATGTATTTATATCCATGTTATATCCTCCTTAAAATTAAAGGATATACCTACTTTTAATATGTAGATATATCCTTTAGTTTTCCTTATTTTTTACTTATTGTTATTACACCGTCTTTTGTTACTTCAATTACATTAGTTAATTCAGTTAATGTAATTTCACCAAAGCTGTCCTTATCTTTTATGAATATAATCTTTTTATCTAGAAGCTTTAAAGGTAAATTCCCGCTAAACACTACTTTCAATTTATCATCTTCAATTTCTGATAGCTCTTTACTAATGTCTATTGAAATCTCATCTGAGTGTACTTTAATATTTCTTTTACCTAATATCCTTACAGCCCATGTATCATCACTATTTTCAACTGCAAATATCTTTAGATTCTTGTTATTAACAACTATAAATAATATAATAAATAATCCACCAACTGTAGTTACTATAATAGGTAATGCTGAATTCCTTTCTATATCAGTTTCTTGCATTGGATCTTGCTCCACTACTGCACTTACTTGTGGCTCACTCCATACCTCATAAATTGGTTTACTAACCTTTTCACCTGTTACTTCCCCTAACATTGAGTTAGTACCATCATTTTTCCAGAGTGGATTCCCATCTATATTGATAGTATCAAATATATCAAAAGGTAGTAATGGACTAATATCCTTTATATTATTATCTGTCAATAATAGTACTTCCAAGTTTCTCAAGTTTTCTAATGATTTAATATTTTCTATATCTCCTTCTATTAATGCCAAATGTTTTAAATTAGTTTTATCTTCTAAAACACTGATATCCTTAATCTTACTGTCTACTATAATAAGAAACTCAAGTTTCAATGAATCCTTTAATGAACTTATATCTTCAATCCCACTGTTACCATAAGACTCAAAACTCTTTAATTCTGTCTTTCCCTCTAATACTCTGATATCACTTATATTATTGTTTGAAATTACTAATGTCTCCAGTTTATTTAACTCTTTTAATGCCCCAATATCTGTTATGTTATTATTGTCTATATATAAAGTCTGTAATTCATTTAAATCCTTTAATGCATTTATACTCTCTATACTGTTATTGCTTAATGTTAGAGAATTTAGTTTTGTTAATCCTTTCAATGGACTTAAATCTTGTATGTTATTATTTTGAATCCAGAGAACTTCTAAACTCTTTGCTTGCTCTAATCCTACTAAACTTGTGATTCCTTTATCTTCTTGTATTACTATTGTATCAATCTGCTCCATAACCTCTTTGGTCAGTATACCAGTTTCAATATAGTAATCGTAATTACCTTCTTTTAAAAACTCCTTAATTGCACTTTCCAAGTTCTTGTCCTCAAATGTTACCACTCCATTATCTGCGTATGCTACTGATAAACTTGTTAATATGAACATTAATACTAGTAATCCACTTACTATTCTGACTGCTTTCTTTGATTTCTTCATTTCATTTTCCTCCTTTATAATGTTTGTTTTTAATTAATTGGCTTTTATCTTACCTAATAACTTCATGATTTCATCTATTAATGCTGGGAAACTATTGATTCCTTGCTCACTTATATAATAATTAACTATGAATAGTACAATAATTGTTATTGCAATCTGCATAAAATACTCAATAATTATACTTATTAGAATTACAAGTAAACTCAATAATTTTTGAATGTAATTCAGTAAAAATCTGAATGTACTCTCTTGCTTTACAGTTACTACTGGTTGTACCTTTTCAACTGTCTCTTTCACTAATTTTTCTACATCAACTGTATTTTCAATTTTTATAATGTCTTTTTCTTCTTTACTTTCTTTCTTTTCCTCTATATCTTCAGTCTCTTCTATCTCCTGTACGAATACAGCTCCATTCAAATAGTCTTCATCATCAAACAACACTATGTTTTCAACTTTATTGATTATCTCTTCTACGCTTATTGGATCAAATAATATGTTTTTTACACCCAATGAAAGTAGTAATCTTAATTCTTCAGGTTCATCATTATCTTTAATGTAGAATATTTCTATATCTGATTCTATTAAATTCTTTAATACTGTCCTCAATTCTTCCAATGACCAATCTAAATGTCTACTTATTATTACTTTATCTAGGTAATCTATATTGTCTTCTAACTCTTCAACTGAATCTATTACCCTGCTACCGTCTAACCTTATTTTTAATTCTTCTTTTAATTCTTTCTTCCATGTCATAATAGCTATCATAGGGATCCTCCTTTCCTCTCCTCCTACTATTTTTTAATTTTTAATATTTATAAACTAATACCTTATACGTAGATTTTTATGATTACAACTTTTCACTTATCGCCTTATGTAAATAAAATAAAGAGCTACAAACTTGTAATTAGTCTGTAGCTCTTTACCTTTTGATTTCTTATAATTCTAAATGTTTATACACTTTATTATTACGATTCTACCATCTTCCATTATAAATGATTCAGGATATTTGAATTGTTCCATGTATGTTTCCACTTGCTGATTTGATAAACTTGCAAACTCATCACTATCAACAGGTGCATCACATATAAAGAAGTTACCTGCTATTATCTCATAAAGTTCTCCTGTTTCAGGGTGCATTAACCCTCGATTCAATGGCAGTCCGTTTATTTTACCTTCCTCATTACATACTATTACAGCCGTATCATTGAATGGGTGTATTGTTTCAATATACCCACCAACTAACTTCTGCATCTCTTTAAGTGAATGTCCAATATTCCTTACTTCAGGTTTCTTTCCAGCTTCAATGTACACTATTCTCATTCCAATTTACCTCCATCGTTCTTATTTTTCTTAACTAGAGCGATTGAGGTTATCAGAATTTTTATAGATATGCAATATCATTATTTTATTATTTTTATTTTACTTGTTTACTTTTTTATAACTTGCTATTGAAAGCCTTGGAATATCTACACCCATTCCAATTACTCCATTTCAACCCTTTTAACTTAACTAACCTACAACCTTAAAACCCTCTGTGGCTTGCTGGTTTTGTTTTTGGACAACTTTACCACCCTACCCCTACACTTCACCACTTAATACCTAAAACACCATAAAACTAATTTTGGACACTTTGGAATTAAACAACACTTTCTATCCATTTATACAACATATTATCCTATAACTTAGTTTATTATTTTCAGCACATTTCTACATATTTCATGTATTACATTAGTTTAACTGGTCATATTTTCCTATTCATGTTATTATATTATTTATAATGTTCTATCAAATTTTAAGAAGGTGTATTTATGGGATATATAGAAGAAAATAATAAGGTTATACGTAGACTTAGTAATGAGAGATACTTCATACCTACTATTGAAGTATACAATGAAACCTTAGAACAACTAACAAACAATGGTATGTCTGATAGAGATGCTACTCGACAAATACTAAATTACCTTAAAAACATTATGAGAGAATCTCAACCTAGAATTGAAGAAATTATACAAAATAGAGTTAGTTCAGGTGAAATATCAGATGCCTCACAAGCAAGGAAATCAGTAGCAGGTAATAATTTTCAGAGATTAGTTGCATACGCTATCATAAGAAATATTCTTATAGGTAACATAACTAAAGAAGTAATTGTTAATGTTGGGTATAACAAGCATCCATTACTAGAACAATTTGCTACAATCTCTGTTGGTGATTCTGAAGACAGTCAGAAACCAGATTCTGATGTACTTATCTATAAAGATGATCCTACTTCACCTATTATCAATTTCTCATGTAAGACATCCTTAAGAGAACGTGCTGGACAAACTTACAAATGGAAATTATTAGTTGATATCGCTAGTTGTACTTGCCCTCATATATCAGAATCAAACGATTGTCCAAAAAATATTTATAATCTACAATATGATAGCTCTAGGAGAGTTGTTATGAATTTTGTTACAGCAGATTTATATAACGAGGTGAATCAACCTCAAATCAGCGGCATGTTTAACTTTTTCGACAATGCATACATAACAAGACCTAACAATGAATTCTCATGCCCTAATATTGAGTGTTTTGAAAATATAGTTGATTCTATAAACAATCTATACGATTAAAGGAGGTTAAAAATGTATACCCTAGAGAGATTAAAAATTAGGTTAAGAGAAATAAATCAAATGGGATATGTTAGAACTCACAGGAGTGGTCCTACTGGAATAGGTAAAACTCTTGAAGATTTATTAGGAATTGCAGAGAATAATATTGCTGGAGCAGATCTTGACCATCTTGGCGAGTTAAAATCATGTAGAAACGGGCAAATTAGCATGGTTACATTGTTTACAAAAAGTCCTAGCCCTCCACGAGTAAACACTGCACTTCTAGAATCCTATGGCTATGTTGACCCTACAAGAGGCGGACGAAAAATACTTCACACAACTTTAAATGGTGTTAACTACAATACTGTAAACGGAACCCCTTATGGATTCAAAGTCGAAGTTAGAGGAAGTAGGTTATATTTACTTTCTAATTTCCCTACGCAAGTTAATGCTTATTGGGAAAGAGAAGATTTACGTTATGCTTTTGAAAGTAAACTTCCACGTCTAATATTTGTTAAAGCAAATTCACGAGGTGCTGGAAGAAATGAAGAATTTCATTTTGTAGAAGCCTATCATCTTGAAGGCTTTAGTTTTGAACAATTTGAAGATTTACTAGAACAAGGAATTATAAAAATCGACATTCGTATAGGACAATATCCAGATGGACGAACCCATGACCATGGTACAGCTTTTAGAATTATGAATGACAGAATAGATGACTTATTTGAAAATAAAATAAGATTATTATAAAACAAAAAAGATAGGTGTGTTATTCCCTATCTTTTCTTAATACTACTATATGTTCATTTGTCATTGTACTTACAGTTTTTCCTGTTTCATTAGTTGGTGAATTCCTGCTTGGCATAACTTTATTTGGTATATTTCTAGGTATATCATATACTTCCACTAAACCGTACTTTTCACCTAATTCTGAAATAATTTCATTAGTTAATAGCTTAACTTCTTTTACTGTTCTGTTCCCAACAACCCAGAATTGATAACTATTATGTCTCATTTTCTTAGTTATTGATTCCATTGCTTTATCTAAGTCCTCATAGAAACTATAAACATCTCTTGCTCTATCAAGGTCTTTTTCCTTAATCTCTTTTATTGCTTTTTCTAAAGTTCTACTTGATAATTCACATTCAAAATCCTTGTCAACTTTCTTACCGCCTAGTAGGTTGTTATCTACTTGATTTAATTCTTCTATGTCCATAAGCTCTAGATCTAACCACCATAAAGAGGGTCTACTGAACTGTCCATATGCTACAGTAGTTTTAGAATCACCATATGGTGGACTAGTTATCATTAAATCTATGCTATTGTCAGGTACACTATCTAAAATCCTAGTATCCTCAAATGCAACACTAACTTCGCAGTCGTTATTACATCTTTTATCAAAGTCTTTTATTTTTTCGATGTTTCTATCTAAATACTTATAGAACTCGATTTTAACATCAGGATTGAAATCTGCTACTTTTTCCTTTTTAATTCTAAATAGTTTAAACTCACCATTTCTTGTATTACTAACATATCTTGCAGTTTCACTAAAACATACTAAGAAGAAATTTCTAAAATCTTCGTTTTCTATTTGTAGTATTATATCCTTAATAAGTTGAAGCTCTAATATCACACGTGGTTTAAACCAGTACCCCATATTTTTGAAGTCTGGAATTTTTAAACCTGAGTTATATGTATCTAAGTATTCTCTCAGAATAACATGTGCATCTGAACCCCATCCATCTTTAGCAGATACATCTAAACCTTTTTCTGCAATGTAATTATCAATATTATCAAGTAATTGTTTGCTGCTAACAAATGCTTGTTCAATATTCTCTCTAAGTAATTTATCTTGAATATCTACAGAATCTTCTTTTAATACAGTTGTTTTAACCTTACTTAATAAGACCGCTAAAGGGTTTAAATCTGTCCCATAAACTTTATTAAAGCCTGCCAATTTTCCCTCTACAAGTCCTGTACCAGAACCCATGAAAGGATCTAAAAAAGTTTCTACCTCACCATGCCTTTTGACAATATCTATTATATTTCTATATATAGGATATACCATAACAGCAGGGTAATTGTGAAGTCCATGCGTTAATTCTTTTGTATCTTCACCTTCAAAATCCCAATAATCTATTGGTAGTTTTTTGAATTCTTCTGTTAATTGTTCATCAATATTTCTCAATACAGCCATTTGTTTTATCCCTCCACATCATTAGATTATATCTTAAATTTTAAGATTTATAAAGCATTTTATTATCTTTTTATATCATGACTCTCATTCTTGCTTAGTTTTATTAAACTTAGTAAGTAAGATTACCAGAGTTTCTATTGAATTACAATAGATTTAATAAATTTTCTCCCCAATCTCATTCATATAAACTCAAGAAAATATCACGATATTCTGATTTTTATTTTGGGTTTCCTTATGTTCCCTTATATCTTTGATATGTAAAACACCCATTACCTTAAGCTCTTCTAGCTATATGGTAATGGGTGTTCTCATCCTCTTTTTTGAATTTCATATAAATTCTATATGTTATTATTTAAAGTTCTTAACTCATCTCCACTGTATACTTACTTAGTTTCTTAGTTACTAAGTCTATCTCATAACAATTATAATTTGGCTCATTGTAGTAAAGATTTCTAGCTAAGTCTTCCAGACTTTCGATTTCAGCACTTGTCAAGTTGAAGCTACTTCCATAGTTATATCTAAGCTCATTTACATAGCAACCATCGTTTATGTTTTTACCTTGAAAGTTTACATGTACATATCCTGCGTCAGGTACTCTTCCATATTTGCTAGTACTATATAAACTTACTGTTTTAATTTCTCTTAACATATCCTTGTCCTCCTTTATTGGAGCAGCTAAACCTTTAACTGCTCCAAAGTTTCATTTCTTTAATAACTTAAACCGAATAAATCTCCTAGCCCTGTCTTAATCATTAAATCTGTAAGATCTGTTGATTCAGTTATTGGAAACATTCCATCCTCGTGATACTCATACAGAGTATATACTCTTCCATACATTGGATCCTGCCTAGTTTTTACTATATGAGGTAACCTTCTTTCTCTAAATTTTTCATTTACATCTTTTAGTAACAATTTTTTAACAGCCATGTCTTTTTCCTCCTTAAATTCTTTTTTATTTTTATTAATAATACTTAATAAGTCATCTTTATGGATTATATATTTTTCATTATTGCTATTTTAGTTTTATTGGCTTGCTCTGTATTTTTCCAACAGTAATCACCCCACTCTCTTCTTGTTATGTAATCTATACTCATATGCTCTTGTTAATTGTTAGGTGTTTTTCTCCATATAAACTTTCAAATTAAAAGACAACAACTCTTAAAGCTGCTGTCTTTTTACCTGCAATTGCTTTCTAATAATCAATAGTATGTTTACTTATTTTTTCTTTTGTGAAGTCAAGTATATATGAATTGTAATCTCTATCTTTTACTAATTTCTTAGATGCATTTACAATAATCCTCATTTCCCTTTCTGTAAGCCCTAAGTAGTTATCAGTAATTAATTGCTCAATTTTTATATCACTTAGTATCTCTCCATTTATCTCTATATCTATATAAATATCTTTATAATGATTTGTCATTGCTCCATAGTTATATAATCTATTGTCATAAAGTTGTACCCTTCCTATCCCTTGATTCATTACCATCCACCTCCGTTTATTTTATTGCCGTTGCCTTTGGTGTTGCCTTTTCACGCTTTAATACATTATATATAGTTTGTCTTTCTACTTTTAATTGCTTTGCTATTGCTACCTTACTAAGCCCCTGACCAAGTAATTCTTCTATTACCTCTTTAGTTACTTCAGGTTTACTTACATTATCATAGCCATTTTTAATTCTTTCGCTATGTTTAACTTCCTTACCAGTTTTCTCTACAAGAATCTTGTTGTCCATTTCTAAACGTCTGATTTCCTTTTCCAATAAGCCTATCTTTTGTAATGTGCCTATATATTTTTCAGTTGATGCGTCCTTTAACATTTTCTTCGCCTTTAAAATGTACTCATTAAACTCATTCTCCACATACTCTTTTGTGTATTCAACTTTCTCTGTATTACCTTTTATACAATCTAGCTCTGATTCTAATTTCTTAGCTAGTAAACCTTTTTCAATAGCCACTACCTTTAAAGCCTCATAATCCAAATCAATGTAGTTTGTTCTATCTTTTATATCCTCCAACTCATTCTTTAATTTCTTATTTTTCTCTTCTAGTTGATAAATCAATGAGTCTACGCCTTCCTCTTTACTTTTTAAATCTTTAATTACTATAAAGTTTGATATAGCTAATTCCTCAAGCTGTCTTAGGTACTCAATGTTCACAGTTACTGTGCCTTTGTATTGGTTAACCTCCATTATCGTAGCCTCTTCGATTCCTAAGCTATATTCATCTATTTTACTTGCTCTACCAATTTTATCTAGTAACATATCCTTTCCCTCCAGCTTTTTTAAATTATATCTATAATAAATTAACTGTATGTTTACATGTCGTTTTTGTAAAAATAACTGTTGCCCATCTTTTTACACATTGCAATTTTAAAATAAAAAAGCCAGAATAAACTACTTTATTTGTTTATCCTGACTACTTATGTTATAGTATGTAAACTTATCTTGTCTTTCCCGTTTTACACTTTTATTTTCTTCCACCGTTATGTATTCAATTTTTACCTCTAATGTTACTCTGAATGTTTGTAGTGTAAAAATAACAACGTAGAAATGTAAAAATAACTGTCAGCATTACATTTAATGTAATTACTATTTTTCCTACATTGCTATACTTGAAAATGATATTTGTATATTAAAATACATAGGTTGTATTGATTTTACACTTCCATTGCTATTTATAGGTTTCTAATGCATCTACAGATAAACTCTAAAAATTTATCTATTGCTTGCTGATTTCTAGCTATGTAATTTTATTCAATCAATAATTGTTCATTTCTCCTGACCATTGTTAGGTCTCTAAATCGACTTTGTCCATCTCTTTTAGCTATGTTTTATTCTTCCCAACACTTATGTAATACATATAGACCAGTAGTTTTATTCTTTAATACCATTGCATTAATATTAGGTTTAGTTGCTTTCCTTTTCAATCCAGTTGCTATATCTCTTATGACCATTGCTTTATTTCCAGCTGACATTGTAATCTTGCCTTCGCAGTTGCTTACTCTCTTTTTAATTGTTCTGTAACTTTTGATTCCCCTTCTTTTCCTTAAATGCCTTCCAAACTAAGCATACTTCTATTTCCATTTGTTTATTGTTTTCTTCCTTCATATAAACTTATACTGTTGGCTCATTGTTTAGCTTTTTATCATCTGCTTATTTTTAAAATTTTTCTTGAAATCAACTTATCTACCACGAAAAAAATGAGGGTGAAATTTCTGACTGTAATCAGTTTTTTCACCCTCTGTATTTACTTGAAAAGCTATAATGTATCCTAACTTCAAAAATACCCAAAATTTCTCTACTTGGAATTTTACTAAAAATTTTCACTATTAAACGTTTATAATTTGATTTGAATGTATTGGTGCTAATGATTTATATTTGGCTTTACCTTTGTATGGGAAATAACTAGGGTTACTTGGCTCTATGGTTGCCTTCATGGGAACAAAACTATGGTTCGTTGCTTTCTATGGTAGTATTCATTGGAAACAATGTGTACACTGTACCCATTGCTTGGTTCTGTAGTTACTAAGTAAACTTTCACTGCCTT
Organism: Clostridium aceticum; assembly: GCF_001042715.1. Classification (NCBI taxonomy): domain Bacteria; kingdom Bacillati; phylum Bacillota; class Clostridia; order Peptostreptococcales; family Natronincolaceae; genus Andreesenella; species Andreesenella acetica. The sequence continues at coordinate 2,894,661 of NZ_CP009687.1, forward strand.
CGTTCTTCCTATCTAAGTAAACCTGTTATGACTACATTTCCTAGGCTTAGTCCACCATTATCACCTTGTTAGCTTGTTCCTTTCGACCCTTGTTCCCTTTTCACTCCTTCATCTGTCCTATCCCTCCATTTGATCGCTCTCTATCTGCTGCTGTTTGCTCATCTCCTATCTTTAACTGTCCTCTTGTAAGCTGCTCAATAAACTATAATTAAAATTAATGTCCTTATCCTCTGTTTGTTCAAATAGATACATTGTGTACACTGTACTCATTCTATAGTACCTTTCAAGCCTTCGTCCTTGATATGAATCAGATGTGTACACTGTACTTATCCTTTGATTGCTTGAATTGAAATTCACCTTTACAAATGCTCACTCATATCTGCTGGCTTGGTGACTTTTGTGACTTCTGTGTTCCAACTTTTCCTGTTTGTTACTTTCAAAGCCTCCAGCCATTCATTCCTACTGTTCCTACTACTCCTGCTGTTCCTGCCTTCCTTGTATTAATGGGAAACAACTAAGGTTACGAGGCTACTTGGTTACGTGGAGTGGAGGCACTTCGTGCCCTATTTATCCGTTAAACTCTAAAATAATCCTTAGCATCACTGCTTTTTTCAAATGTAAATGTTTCTGTTACGTCTTTTCTACCTAGAATACTGTACTTATCTTCACTCACTTTGGCTATACATAGCGAGAATTCAACCTTAAATATTATATTACTGTTTATTGTTTTAGCAGTGGATTCTACTAAATAAATTGGTACTATTGAACTAAACCTCCAAAGGTCTTCTATCTTTATATTATGATTAGTTATATCACCCTGCTCTATATTCTTTTCACTCATAAACTCTTTTGTATCATCTTCATAATATAAGTCTATTTCATCTATAATTCCTGTTACTTCTACTGATTCTAATTCCTCTATTTGAAGTTCTTTTAGATAATCTAATGCCATTTTTTCTATTCTTCTTTTAAATACATTTTTTATTAACATATATTGTATGTTCATATTTGAATTTGTCCCTAATACCATTGATTACCCTAAATATCTCTCCGTTTGGAATCACCTTCCATTTGAATCTTTCATAAATTAACATTCTTTCTTTTATTTCTTCAACGCTCATCTCTTCTAAGCTCATTTCTGTTAATTTCATCACTTGTTCCTCCTAATTTTCATATCTAATAACCTAATTTGACTCCATACTTATTGTTCCTGCTGTTCCAGCCTTCCTTGTATTAATGGAAAACAACTAATGTTACAGGGCTACAATATTAGGTGAAGTGGAGGGCACGAAGTGCCCTATTAAACCTCAATAAACCTCAATTTGCTTTGCTTTGTTATATTTCTATTAGTACCATACCTGTATCTACTGAATCTTTTATACTAGTAAATCCTTTCTTGTTTATCTGTATTGAATATTCAACATTAGCAACTACCACGTCCACTCCCTTTTCACTGTATATTTCCTTTAGATCACAATTACATTTGAAATCTTCTATGCTTGAATGATTTAAACCATGATTTTCTATTTGTCTTTTTACTAACTCTATTCCTGCCTTCACTACACCTTCATATATTTTCTCTCTCTGCTGGAAGTTCATTTTTTCTAAGCCTCGTACATTATTTCTTACTAAAGTTGCCTCTCCTTTTATCTTGTTTATAAGGTCTTTCTCCGTTATTTCTTTTAATCTCATTTGCCTGTTCCTCCTATTTTAATATCCGTTTTAACTATTCAAAGTGTCCTTCATAATCCCTTGTTATATTTGAATTCTCTTTCAAATCATACATACCACCCCTTGTCCCTCATCTTAAGTAAGTTTGTTTTCTAAACTCTAAATAGAGTATATTTCATATTCATTTAGCATTATTTGAACCCACTTACACCTGTTCGATTTGGTATTCTTTTATATATCTCATGTTTCTTTATATGATGTTGTCTTTTTTGTTGTATGTATATCTAATGACTAATTTGTTACGCTGGGAAATAAAAATGAAAACACCCCACAATATATAGTTTGTGAGGTGTCCATTTAAACTTATCTTACATTATTCATATTATATTTCGCTCTCTATAATAACTCACATAGAATCCACTAAAATCAATACCTTTGATTATCACATTTGTACGATTATCTAATTATACCAATAGTATATCCTTATAAGACATACTATCAGGATATACTATTGAGCTGTATACTATCCCTGATTTATTTTTAATATACTGTTTTTATAATTTAATAAAAATTAAATAAAGAAGACACCCCACAATTTATAGTCCGTAGGGTGTCCATTAAACCTTTATTAGCATGTGCTTGTCTTTAACAGATAATTCTTAGCCATCCAAGTGAATCCTTTGTGCATAAGCGCACTGTTGTTCCAATCTATTTTAGATGCTATATCCTTTGCCTTTTCGTTTGCACTTTCTTTTGTCAGCTGATTTTTAGATAATATAATCAACTCTCTTTCTAGTTTGCTTTCAACGTATTTATTAAATCTATCCTGTTGATTTGTAATCATTTATGTTCAGCTCCTTTCATCAGGATATGTTATTTTCTTTGTTACAACATCTTTAACTTCAATCAACTAATAGCCCTCCCGTTTCTGATATAGTTAGATATACTGGATTTATTAAGTCATCCTTAGTTGCTAATACATCTATTACCCCATGTAATTCTTCACTTAGTTTATCGTAGTCATTTACATGTATTAAAAAGTATTTTGGGTTCTTATCTATAATTTTATAATAATCCACCAACTTCATAGGATATATCGACAGTATATCTTTAATTAATTCCTCATCACATTCATTAAAGTCGTATTCATGTAAGTCTACATGTTTTTTTCCATCTACTATTTCTTGTTCTTTAGACTTCCATATATTGAATAGGTGTGTAATATCAGATAATTCATTTTCTGTTAGTGAACTGATAATAAAATTAATTCGTTTAGCTAGTTCTTCATTTAATTCATACTCATAGCCACCGACTTTTGACATGCATTCATACATGAATATAAATTTCTGAACCTTTAAAGGTGAACTCATAAATGTATCACGGTTATTCTCTAAAAGCCAATTACATAATATTTGCTTACGTTCTGTTGAAAATAACATCAGCATCACCTCCTATAATTACTATTAAAACGATTTTGATAGGATTCGTAACCTCTATTAAAACGATTTTGGCAGGATTCGTAACCTCTATTAAGCCGATTTTGGTAGGATCCGTAAACCTCTATTAGACCGATTTTGGTAGGATTCGTAAACCTCTATTAATACTAATTTTTAATTATACTTATATTCCATTAAACGTCGTTTATTATGATTTGTTTTTAAATAAATAGTGCAAACCCAATGTTGGATTTGCACTCCTATTTTATTAAATGTATTTATTTTAATTTCCTTTGATGTCTTGAACGTTGACGTTTGGTATTGAGAATACTCTTGTTTTGAACATATTCTCTGCTCCATTTAATATCACATTTTGTCCTTTAAACTTTCCTACATAGCCTGATACTTCTGAACTGTATGCATCTGATTTATCATTCATTCTGAATTGACTTATAAATGCTGTGCTAAATAAATCACTTTGTCCTTTGTTTACTGGCGTTAAATTAGGGTCAAGTGCTGCACTTCTAATTGGTGAATCTACAAATCCTATTTCAAAGCAGGTTTCTCTTCTTACATAGTTTATACCGTCAAAGGCTTCATTGTACCATTTTCCATCAGAAGTCGCCCAACTTGCAGTCTTGTCATTTCCTTCATTCCTTGTTAATACAGTAATCAAGTTTGTTATGATTTGAGTTCTATCGTTCAATGCTTTACTTTCAGGACTTAATGCATCTATTCCTTGTGTCTTATTTAATCTGTCAATCTCAACCCAGCCTGAACCGTCTCGTTTCCTGTAAACTGTTATGTTTCCTTCAACGTCAGCTACTATCTTATAATGAATTTCTATAACTGTTTTATTTATTATATCTACATCACCTTGACTTGCTATTCCACCAACATCTGCTGGTTTCATATAATACTTGTCTTCTGTACTACTCTTGTTTGGTAATCCTAAACTATTTAAACTTACATTTCCTCCAGTTACCTTTAATCCATTGAAAGCATTACTCGCTTTTGTATTCTTTTCTATATATTGTACTACTCTCCAATTATCCAATGCTTTTTCAGCTGTTTTAGCTAGTTCATCATGAGGTGCAATTGTATCAGTTAATTTGTAACTTGCTCCACCTTCAGTTAATACCTTATTAGCTATTTCATCTTCAATGTATGGTTGCCATGTTATTACACTAACATAGGTATTTTGATTTTTAGTATCTAAGTTATAAATAGACCCACCAGGCAATACTTTATTAGTTCCTTGCCATCCATCAGTTCCTTGTATTGCTTTCTGATGAGTACTCCATTGAACACTTGTTAAATTCATATTTATATCTTTTGTACTGCCCCATGCCGCCTCTGCAAAACTATGTGGATACAACTCACTGATCCATTGAGATAATACGTTTACATTGATTCTATCATTGTCTGACTTAGCTGGTAATTGATATGTCATTCTAATGTATGGATAGAATTTAACTGCTTTTGAACTTGTGACTATAGTCCCACCACTAAACTTTACACTAACTGGTTTTCCTATTAATGCTGCAAATATATTTGTACTGTTTGTAGTTACTGCATTTCCAATTTTATGTTGAACACCAGTGTAAGATTGAATCGTTACATCCCCATTATATTGTAGTTTATTTGAATTTTTAGCTGTTGAACTTAACCCATAACTACTATGCTCTGGACATTTACTATCTGTAAAATAATCACCTATAGAATTATCCATATCTAGCTCTGTATCTAATCTTTCAAAATAAACTCTTTCATTTGTTCTACTTCCTACTGGTTGTTTGCCATATCTTGAAAGAAGTGTATTTAGTACATGACTTGAGTTCTCTTTATAACTTGCTAATGTTGGCACATCTTTACCTCTCCATAGTACCATCTGATAATTGAAGCTTGATACTCCATCTGTTCCAGCACTTAAACTTGACCTGTTACCTGATGCATCATCACCAGTAGTATTTAAAGCTTTGAAGACTCCTACATTTGCAAGTAGTTTTTCTTTAATTGGTGCTATGTTCTTAAAATGATAATCATAGTCTGTATCTCTTAATACAAATGACTTACCACATCTATGTCCAGGACACCAATATCCATCCTCAGAATTTCCTCTACAGCCTCCACAATATTCAATATAATCACAGGTACCAGATAAACTCTGATAATTGAAGTTCATTGTCTTAGCTCCCCAATTTGGTATGTTAGGGTTCATCGTATCTATTGCTTTTGTTATCTGACTTTCTCTAATTACCAAGTCAGCATCTCCTACTACCTCTGTCTTCTTTATTAGTTTTACATATAAAGTTGTGTTTGGTTCTTCTACTTTAACTGTAGTTGTTGATTTTCCTGAACTACTACTTGAGGTATTACTTTTTATTTGAGTCCATGTAGTTGATTCATTAACATTTACATAGTCTCTCGAGATAAACCATTCATCAACTTTATATTCAATTTCATTTTGAATTATTATTCTTTGTGGGTTATTATTTCTACTGTATGTCCCTACATGATTTCCATCTTCTTCATATGTCTTTATTATGTTTATATTTCGTTGCTCTGGTTTTTCGTTGTTGGCTAATGGTATGCTACTTGGATCAGGTGCTGGGTGAGGATTGTTACCCTCTGGAGTATCGAATGTTTGTGTCGAACTTTCATCTCCAGCTTTTAATCTATATAAATGTAATGACCAACCGGGCTGTATATCAGAAACTACTTTGTTTGTAATGCTTTGCCCTGTGTCGTTTGGAGGTGATATAGTCCATTCATAGTCAGTTATTACTTTTCCTGCCCCATCTCTATATGCGTAAAAAGTAAAGGATAAACCTTTTGCAACCATTGAACGTCTACCCATTCTACCAAATAAAGATGTGTCATATCCTCCAGTTCCTTTACCAGCTGTTGGATTGAACCAAACCTTACCATTGCTATCAGGTGTTTCTAACCAATCTACTATCCATCCTATAGATGTTTGTGTCCCATAAACTCCATATGAGTATTGTTCTTTACTTATCCTTAACTTGTTCCATATAATTGGTTCAATCGATATTCCTAATCCTTTAGATGCCATTAGCTCTATCGGTTTGATTGCTCCCTTTCTCAACTGTGCTAATTCTTCAGTTGTGAATGTGTCACTATATAAGAATGCATCTGATTTTGGTTGCCATAAACTGTCCACTGTATTATTTTCAGCATTTACTGTTGCTAAGTTTAATATTACATATAATAATGCGTTTATATCTAATTTATCTGACGATCCATAGAATACATTTTTTATTTCATTTCCGTAGCTTATCCAATTTCCCCCCACTAAATCAAGTGGGTATGGTATTTTAGATGATTTAAAATTATTTATTGCGTTACTTAAATCTGCACCCTTAGGAACTGATGTTATTAAATTTCCTTTGTTTAACAATGTATTAATATCAGATATAGATAATATTTTAGTGTTTAATTCATTTTTACTTTCATATATGTTACGAAGTACTCCTAATTTATGGTTATCTCCAAAATAATCCATAGAATCAATATTATCGTAACTAAATACAAGGTCTAAATAATCCTTGCCCATAAACGTAAACGCTGGTGCTGCATCATATCCAAGTATTGTTATACGGAATCCTTGAAATCTACTGCTCCATACACCGCTATTACCTCCAGGTGTAGGACTTCCTGGTGTTTTTCCACTTCCTCCTGCTGACGATATACCATTTACTGGTGTAAATCCACTTGAGGCATATGCTGTTTGTGGAATTATTGAGATTATCATTACAACCAATAGTAATATTGATATTAACCGTGCTTTATTCTTAACCATTATTACATCTCCTTTCCTATAAAATGTAAGGACATTAGCTACTATGTTTAGTAACTAATGTCCATATGTTTAATTTACTGGATCAAATGGTTTTTGATATTCTTCTAAAGATCCGTTACCACCTGTACCTGAATCCCAGTTTAAAATGTCATTGATAGCATCTTCTGACATCTGTTTAGAATTATCTATTTCTTTCTGTGTCATTCCGTTATTATTCGTTGCAGGCGGTGTTGGCTTATCTGCTGGTTTTGTATTTCCTTGATTATTGTTATTATTTGTAGGTGGTGTATTATCTACAGGGGGTTTGGTATTACCTACAATAGTATCCTCTTTAACTTCAGCTGGTTTCTCGTTCGTTACTGGTTCCTTTATACCATTAAACTCTGCTTGCTCTTCAGCTGTTATATATAAGTCTTGATTTAGGTCTGCTGGGTTCTCTGCTATCCATTGCTCCCATTCTCCTTTGTCTACGTGTCCATCATCATTTAGGTCTGCATCTGGATTGTAGACTGTAACTACTGGTGGCTCTTCCCAATCTATTACTGGTTCTGCTATAAAAACTGGCTCGCTGTCTGGTTCAAAATATACGTCTTTATCTTGTGAATATTCCTGATGTTGCTCTGTTATCGTTGTTTCTGGTACTGATGTATAATCGTAAGCTGGTTCTTTGTTAATGAAGTTCACGTAAACTAGAACTCCACATATCATGATTACTATTCCAGTAGCTGCTATTGCTATTTTCTTCTTGTTTAACATTTGGTATCTCTCCCTTCTTACTTATTACTTACTTTTAGAAGTGTTATTATATCAGAACTTTCTTCAATTGATTTTACTAAATCTAATATCTGTATTACTTCATTGCTTATTGAAGTTCTTTCTTTTACTTTATGTTGACTGCTTTTCAAATAAACTTCTACCACAAACTTCATAGATTTATCTAATTCTGGTTTTGAATACCTATCTTTATTTTTTATTGCATCATTTAGTCTATCTAAGTTAATTATGAATTCGTCCTCTACTTCTATATCATCTATTTCTATGTCTCCTTGAAGCATCTCATAGTATATTTCCCCTGTATTTATTAATCTTCCAAGCTCTGCTTTTTTCGTTTCTATTAACCTCTGTAATATCTCTTCTAGTTTTACTTGTTCGTATGGCTTGTTGATTATCTTTATATTACAGTCTGCAAATCTAATATGAGGATATAAATCCCAAGCTACTCTTTTGACTTCAAATATAATTGTAATCGGTAGGTTGGTAGTTGTATATCTTCTAATTTCTAAATGTTCATCTTTCATCAAAGGTTCTTCTAAAATATGAATTTTAGCGTCTTTAATGAAATCTTTTAATGTAACATAATTTACTAACATGTTAGGTATCTCTAATTCCCTTTGTCCATTTAATAAATACTTTAATTCATTTATTGAGTATTTCTTTTGCCTTACGTTTCCTAATACAGATTGTTGACGAATAAACTCCATCATTGATTCGTGTACAAATTTATGTGCCTGTTCCTCTAACTTTTTGATTTCTAATGAACTTACATATTTTTGTATCATATCTCTCAAGCCTCCTCCTTATTATAGATTCTTACATCACAATCTCTGAATATCTTCAACTTTTCTTCACCATTCTCATCTGTTCCAACCCCTGTTCCAATGACTTTACCTTCTTTAGCTAAACTGCATATTTCATCATAAGTAAGATCTCTTGTTACTCTAGTAGACTTTACAACCCTGTAAGTTGTCTTTTCTCCATATCCCTTATATCCTAAAAGGACTTCTTTTCTTTCATCTGGTGGTGTTATAGGTTCACCTGCTCCATTTAATTCATCCAGACGTCTTGCGTTATACATGCAATAATTGTTTGGAATAACTCTATTGTTCTGAAACTTTAAACCAATTACTGTACCCCCATCTTGAAATATCTCTTTTATCTGCTTTATGCTTAGTATTTCTGTTTTATCTTCTTTATCAGAATGTAAATCATATATTAGGTAAGCCTCAATAGCACCTAGTTTCTTCCCACTTATATTATGAACTCTCCTTACACAACCGATAGCATATCTTCTCATTTTTCATCATCCTTTCTTTTTTATTAATTTTAATTTTATTATCTTTTATGTTATTAGCTTAGATTGTCTTTTTTAAATAGTTGCTTATATCTAAAACACTAATTGTAGCTATATAAACTAATTCGATAAATAAAAATAACAAGGTGCTTTAATTTCTAAGCTCCTTGTTACTTCTATTATCTGTGTTTAAATTTCTTTATATATTGCTATTTCTAATACTAATGTTTACTATCCTTCAGCAATTTTTACTTTTAATTTTTAAGTCTTTTTTATATCACTGTCCTAAGTTTTTTCGTCTACTGCTTACCTAATTTATCCTTAAATGTAACCTTAAATTTTTAATAGCTTACCAAGTTATTTTTTCTATCCTCCATTTAATCATACTAATTTGAAATTCTTAAAATATGTTGATAAATAAATGATTATCTTGAAAATATATAATGTTTGCTAAGTGTTCATTACTATATAACCATTCGCTGGTTCCTTTGGCTCTAAACCACTAAACTCATTTTCTCTTTAGTATCTAATCCTTGGAATGTAGTTACTATCTATTGAAAACCGTCCTGATGTTGCATCCACTGGTATCCATTCTCCGTTTATAAGTATTTCATTCCATGCGTGTCCCTCCAAGTGTAAATAGCCACTAATATATCTCGTTGGTATTCCTTGACTTCTTAACATGACTGCTAATAACACTGCTTGATCCGAACATATCCCTTTATTGGTTACTATTGTTTTATCTGCGTTTGGTATATAAAATGGTGAATTTAATCCCTGCCCAATAAACTCATTATCATACTCTATATCTGATACCAACATAAACACTCTCATGATAAATTGTTCGTCTGATACGCTATCATCTCTTATCAACTTAGCCATTCTTGTACTTAAGTAGTTATCATCAAACTTAATGAACTCTGTAGAACTCAAATACCTTGAATCTTCAAATTCCTTAGTACTAGGTGCATATAATATAGAAGAAACTAAAATCTTTTCTGTATCCTTCTCTGTATCATGTATCCCTAATTCTATTTTTAAAATACTAAACTCATTCTCTGTATCTATATTTATATCTTCAGGTACTGATATTTTTAAATCTATGCCTACCATCTCTGGTTTTATGATTATAGCTTTTGATTTACTGAACTCGTCTTCTTGATTTCTTATTCCTGCTCTTAATACTAGTATTATTTCATCTGATTGTTTCTCCTTTAATTCTATAAAGCTTTCATTGATTTTTACATTGATATATCCTTTATCTTCAAAGGTAGTTACCTCTAAATGCTCTGATATGTTTATTAGATGACCTTGTGACTCCTCGTCTTGTTTACCCCGTGTATCTGAATTGTCTTCCATTATAAATTCTGACACACTCTCTGAAACTGCAATGTTTATAGCTCCACACTCTGATATCTCAATATTCATAGCTAGTAAACTTATCAAGCTAAAAATTAATATAAATGTATATCCTTTAAGTCTTCTCATTTCTCTTAGCCTCCTTCACTTTTATTTATTAATACATTTCTTGCTCTTTATAAAGTAAGGTTGCTTATCTCTAAATGGTGAAATGTTTATTAACTAGCCTTTTCTCAACATCTATAGCTTTCTTTTCTTTATAAATGAAACACCCAAACCTCCAGTTGCTCAAGCTGTTAGTTTGGGTGCTCTATTGTTATATAGGAGTACTATGTTTTTTCTTTACTTTATCTAACTTACTCTCAATGGCTCATATCCAACTATGTTTCCGTAGAAACCTTGTCCATTTGTAGCATCTATGTGAACCCATTGTCCAATGATTAACACTTCGTTCCAGCTATGATTCCCTAATAATTCTTGATACCCATCTACTATCTTTGTAGGTATTCCTTGACTTCTAAGCATTGTTGCTATTATCCATGATTTATTTGTACATATCCCTTTTCCCTCAATAAACTTACTGTCTATTTCAGGTAGATAAAATCTTCCATCTTTGTTTTCATTGAATAATTCATAGTCGTATTCCATAGAACTTATTAACTTATAAACCTTACCAATGAATTCTTCATCTGATTCAGATGCTTCTCTTAATTCTGCTGCTTTTGATATTACAACTTCATTTGTCTCTAAATCTATCAAACTGTTGGAATTTGTATACTTCTTGATTTCATAATCCCTATAATCTTGTTCTTCAGGTGTTAAATGCTCTATTTGTTTTGCATATTTAATATAATCTTCAATGCTAATATATCCACTTCCATCGTCTCCGTAAATCTTTCCATCTGTTTGTAATGAGGCAGGCTTGCTTAATTGCTCTGGCTCAATGTTTATCTCATCATATGATTTATAACCATTTCCATCAATTTCTTGTAGTGCTAAATAAACTATAACTCCTAAATCATTATTATCAACGTTCATATTTTCTGGAATTGGTATTATAAATTCATTTTCAGTGTCAGTTATTACTTTCATTCCAAGATCTGGTATTCTTCTATTTTTATCTTGCTTACCTTGTTTTGAGTTATAAGTATGCCATCTTACTACATATTGACATAACACCTTTCCTTCAGAGGTACTATTTATATCCTTAGCATCCATCCATACTACCCCTGATTTTTTTGATTTTATCTTGATATGTCCTGTTTCTAAGTAGTTTTCACTTTCATCTTCCATAGTCACAGTTAAACTACCGTTTTTAATCTCTTTATGTGACTTAACATTATATACAATTGCACTTTTATTATTAAATAAGTTTGTATCAGTATTTCCTATCGCTACATCTGTTAATGGTATTGCTACTAACACTCCTGCTATCACAATTATTATGGTTTTGATTGCTGTTTGTCTTTTCATGTATATTACCTCCAGTTGAGTTAACTCTTTAATTTTTAAATCTATATTATATTTAGTCTTATGTAGTTTTATAGGTTATCTTATTACTCACTATAGATTGCTAGATTTTCTGGTAAAGAATTTATTTTAAGAAAATAAATCTTTTAAAAGTGTGTAAGTATGAATAATGATTTGTTATATACAAATAAACCTTATAATTTTAGTTTAAGCTGGAAAGTTTTCCTTCCCAGCTCTCTTGTTATATTTATTAGTACTTATAAAGTATGTTCTGCCTCCATCTTAGCCTCCCACTCTTCCATTGATTCCTCTATTTCTATTACCTTTCTCGTAATTTTTTGACTACTCATGGTCGCTTTTATTACACGATTTTTATATTCATATTCTATGTGGCTATCAATTTTGTTTTCATCTAACCACCATATACCATCATCACCTAAACTACATGTAAATCCTTTAAATATCTCCGCTAAACATCTTAAGAAGATTTCTTCATTCTTTCCGTTTCTATTTACTATTGTCTCTGTTTTGAGTTCTACTGTTTTATTTAAGTTGATTCTGGTTTGACTTTCTTCCATTACTAATAAACATTTCTCTACGTCTATGTCTAATTTTGTCGTTTCGATTATTTGCCTTACTAGCTCCTCCCCTAACTCTTTAATTGTTTTTCTACCTACTTTTACGTTTTCTGTACTTTTCATTCTCGTTTCCTCCTAATTTTATTGTTTTTCTTGCTTTGTATTATTTATATAGGTAGGCTATTGCTCATTGTTGGGTATATTTTGAAATAAAAAGCCTAATGAAATTTGCTGTTCGCTCATCTCATTAGGCTTTTAAATATTTACATTTAATTAATTTCTATGTTACCGAAGTAGGTCTCGTTGATTTTATCTCTTACATAGGCTAGTCCATTCCTTAATTTTTGAATATCTATCTTTACTTTTCCTTGTTTATCTTTATTCATTGGGTCTATATATCTTATTAATAGTTTTCTATCAGCGTTGAATGCTCTTGCAACTAATTGATGGTCTAATAAATCATCAATTGAGTTACTACTTTTCCTTTGGTCGTATGACTCCTTAATACAGAATAACTCTCTAAGCTGTAGTATTATAAAGAATCTTAGCACATCATTTTCTACTTTCAAACTTCTTAACAATGGATAAAACCTTTCCATGTAAACTGTATAAGCTGTATCCTCTTTATTTTCTATTTCATATATCACAAGTGCTTTCATTACATCTTTAGCTGTATACCCTGCATCTGACAGTGTCTTACTATATTCATCAGTTAAACTTTCAACCATTAAACCTATTTTATTTTTCTCAAATGGACTCACTGATCCACCGAAGTATTTATCTACTAATTCCCTGTAAACATCGTCATTTACATTATCATCAAAGTATATATCTTCAAATTTACCTAAGGTTGATATATCATTATCAAATCTGTCGCCCTTTATATCTAGTGTTTTTATATCTTCTGGCGAACTTTGAATACTTTTTGGTACTAGCCTGTTATCTGATGTTAATGTTAAGTTTCTTACAACAAGTTGTCCTGACCTTATATAATTCTTTAAGTCCTCTGAATCTATTTGTCTTATCTCTGACCAATCATCCATCAGCAGGTATCCTGTAATTTTATTTCCATTGCCTCTTATTCTTTCTATGCAAGTTACTGTTATTTTCATTACTTGTGTCCTCCTTTGATTTTATGCTTACTATATAAACAAGTTATTTTGAATTGTTGGGTTCTTTTATTATGCTATTCCAAATATTACGCTATGACTTCCATCTTCTTTTTTAAGGATTGATAGTCTTTTAATTCTAAAGATTGAATTCTTATAAACTATTATTGCTTTTAACCTTTGATATTCTATTTTACTTTCTACGCTTGAATGCTGTATTTTCTCTAATTCTTTTATACCTTTGAGACTTACTATTTTATTTAGTTGCTCTTTTAAATTAGCTATTTGTTCATCGTTAACTTGTTTTATTATGAACATTGTATCTTTTCTTCCACCTATTGTTTGATTAAGTATATGGTCTGGAATTATGCCGTTTATATCTATTACTTTATCCTGTATAAACAGATGTACATTGTCTCCAGTGAATATTTCCTTAGTTAGCTCTAATGTTATTGTTGGTTTCTTTCTAGCTTTAGTCATTTAACACTTGCCTCCCCTCCTATTAAACTCCTATCTCTATAATTATTTCATCTTGTCCTACTGTTACTACTTGTAAGCTGTTTACCATATCCATGTAATCATCTCTCCAAGGGACTGTTGCTTTTTCTTGTCTACCATCTTTGTAAATTGAATATACATTAAATATTTGAGCCTTCTTTAGAAACTCCATTGCACCAACTTCAAGCTGCTCTATGTCTTTAAATTTCATTATTAGTATGAAGTAATCACACTTGTTCTGTGTTGTATCTTTAATAGGTATTAGATAATCTTCTATTAAATCTACTTTTATTGGTAACTTAAATCCTAATCTATTTTCTAGTATTAAATGAATTGGCTCATTGTTTACTTGCTCACTCTTAATAAACTCTTTTGTTTCCTTTGGATTAATCAAATTATCCATGTCTTCATTCATTCTTTTGTAGTATTCAAGTGATTCTAAAGGTGTTAGTTTTGATAGCCTTTCGTTTTCCTCATACCTCGCTTTGTATGCCTTCATATATAACTCTAAGTCATCTGTATTTAAAAAATCTTCTGTAGGTGTGTAATCTAAATACTCTGCAATTCTTGATTTCTTCTTTTCTCTTGACATATAATCAAAATAACTTGGTAAACCCATAAACTTCACCTTCCTTTCCCTATAATGATGTTTAGGTATGAGTTACTCTGTCTTTTAGTTCAGCCCGTTTAGCAGTTCCCCACGTACTTATGTCTTGAGTGAGAAAACCCGTGATTCTTCTGATCCTCTGGAAGTATACACCTTTACCCCCCCTCACTCTTTCATTTCTTTCTTGATTTGATATATTCTTTTCCATGTGTTTTCCTCCTTAATTTCTTTTTAATATTTACCTAAATTGAAACTTATGATATCAGGCAGGAATATATCCTTTATATGGTTTGTATCCTTATTCATATCATCTGTTATGATTGAGTTAATATTGACTATCCAATCTATTATTCTGGTATTATTTAATCAATCCTTAGTTATTTCTGTATCTATAACTCCTACAGTGGTTGAGTATTAGTACATACATTGTTGTTTCTATAGTTAATAACTTTTTAATCTACTGCATATCTGGGAACATAAAAAGAGACTACCTATAATCAGTAGCCTCTCATTTACTTATATTCTGTTGATAAAATTTACTTCTTAGCTTTCCCCTTTTTCTTAGGTGTTACAGGTTTCTTTTCTTCTGTCTTATCTTGATCATCAGAAGCCTGCACACCATCATCCTTTGTTTTATTTTCATTTTCTACTGTCTGTTTTACATCGCCCTCTTTTTTTACCTCGGCCATCTTAACTTCTGAACTAGTAAACTCTAATTTCTCTGGCTCTATATCAGCTTTATCTGTAGTATCTTCCTTAATATTAGTGACTTCTGTGACTTTTTCCTCTGGTTCAACTGCTATCTCTGCATCTTCTTTATCTTCTAAAGCTATTTTCCCAAGTATAACTTCTTCTTCAATTGATAAAACATCACCTGCATCTGATATTTCGTCTATATCTCTGTATTCATCTTCCTTTTCATGTTTTTCTTCAATAAATTGGTTTGAGAATTTCTTATTAAGTAGCTTTATCTTTTCATCCGTTATTATTGCACCAGCTACATATCCTATGCTATTTAATGTCCTTACAAATTCTTCAGTCATTAATTTTCTTCCACAGTAATTGGTAATGACCTCATACATTAATTCTTTACCATTATCTATTACATCTAAGACTGCATACATTCTTGTTACCAAGCTATCTGTCTCATGTAAAGGTCTATACTTTCCTACAGCAGATTTAATCATTAAATTTCTTTGATTAAATCCTTCTGTATCAAGTACAATTTCATCATTCACTAGCTTTAATCCATTGACTTGATCCTTTTTAATAAGCTCTTTAACCTCTCTTGGTGTAGTCTCATGAAATTCTTCTGTTACATCATCATACAAGGTGTACCCTGCTATACGTGTATAGCCTAAATCTAATCTACAAATTACAGTTTTCATACTTTCAACTTCCTCCTTCTCAATAAAATTGGGAGGATTGTAACGCTTTCAAACTAGTAATGCAATAGCTAATTATATTATTTTCAATAAAAATATAATTAAAAACACACCATATTTAAAATACAGTGTGTTTTTGTTTTAGATTGATTCTGTTATTGCAAACAATGGCATCCACATGCTTATTACAAAGACCCCTATCATGATCCCTATTAATACAATTGCAATAGGTTCGATTAGTTTGGTTGCTTTTATAAGCTTATTTTCTATGTCCATTTTATATTTTTTAGATATGTTTCCAAGTATCTCATTTAATTTACCTGTTTTTACTCCTATTGATATGAACTTCAAATAATCAGATGGTATTATCTCTTGCTTTTTCATAGCCTCATATATATTAGAACCTTCTCTAATTATGTCATCTGTTATTTCTTCTATTGCCTGCTGCATTACTACATTACTTACTATATCTTTAACTATAATTAATGCCCTATCTTGATTAACACCACTATTTACTAACTGATGAAATGTACTGTTAAATGTGTATAAATGATTTAGGAAGACTATTTCTCCTATTACAGGTATTTTATAAGTCCAACTATCTATCTTTAACCTATAACTGTCTTTACTTCTATATAAATAAATGTGTATATTAATCAATATAATGATTTGAGCAATTATCAACCACCAGTACTTTTGTATTCCCCTAGATAAACTTATTATCATCTGCGTTATTACAGGTAGCTCACTATTGAATTGATTTAGTACGTCTGCTAGCATTGGTATAATGTAGGTCAGTAAAAATATTGCTACGCCAATTGTAAGAAAAACAAGCATTATTGGATATGACATTGCACTCTTGATTTTTTCAGTTAATTCAATCTCCTGCCTTAACTTATCTACTATGTCTTTTATTGCATTACTTATTTTTGCACTTTCAGTCCCTGCATCTACTTTTATGATTATATCTTTGGGAAATAGCCCAGTTTTTTTCAATGCATCTGTTAATGATATTCCTGACACTATTAAAGGCTCTAACATCGTTCCTAACATTGCAATAGTATTGTCACTAGATTCACCTAAAGCTTCAACAGTCTCTCCTAATGACAATCCAGCATCTAATGTAAAATACATCTGCTCAAAGAAGTCTGCGATTTGCTTTTTAGTTAGTTTTTTAATCTCTTTAGGTTTAAATATATAATACTCTAGTCCTTTAAGGTCTACTAAGTATCTTATATTACTTGGTTTAACACATTGTTTTGCTAATTTTTTATTTAGATCCTTCTCTGAATCAGCTGCCAATAAACCGCTTACCTTTTTTCTGTCTGTTCTTTTTCCTTTATAATAATATAGTCCCATATTATAACCTCCATTGCAGTAAGCCAATTCCTAATGAAGCAAATATGTACCCAAAATAAAGTAATGGTACAAATGGAATAGCCGACTGTTTTTCTTTTTTAAGTAAGTCGATACTATATAATATAATTCCAAAAATTGAAGCGTTTACAAGTGCTTCAAATGTTATTAGTGTACTTTGAGTTATTGCATATATTGCAATAAGTATATCTATATCTCCTGCCCCTAGCCATCTCATATTATCCGTTATTAAAAATTCAGACATCAGTATCAAAGCTAAAATTGTGAGTATGAAGTAAATATTTAATGTACTTATAGCTGCTACAGCACTTAATACATACACTGGTAATACTTTAATAGCCTGATCAATCCAATCACTAATAGCTGTTATCCAAAGTATTGTATGTATTAAAAGAAACATAATTAGATTTGATACTGTTAAACTTTCAGCTATCATTAAATAAGCTCCTATCATATAAACCAAACCAAGGTATGTCTCACAAATAAAATGTGATTCATCTATTTTAACCTTACACTTTGAACACTTACCTCTAAGGACTAAATAACTAATGGTGGGTATCAATTCCCACCATTCTAGCTCTTTTCCACAACTTTCACAGACTGACCTTCCTTTAACCCAGCTTTCACCTTTAAGCCCTCTCCTTACTATCACTAGTAAGAAACTTCCCATTGAAGCTCCTAATATGAATGCAAGTATATATAATGCTACAATATATACATTTAAACTGCTCATTTTACCCACCTACTCTCCACGTAATTTGAAATATCTATTAGATATTCTGGTTCTTCAATGTATTCTTCACCCTCAGTAATTCCTTCAACTTCTCCACCATCAAATGACTCTACAATTTCCAACTGAATGTTATCAATTTTTAGAATTAATGTTGTTTTATCGTCTATACCTAAATTCAACTGTATTTTTCCATTTTCCAAATTATCATCAACTAATATGGTTACATCCAAATCCTTTAAATTTGTTGTAAGTACACTGTTTATTTTGTTTTTCAGCTCTGTACTATTGAAATCACTTAATGTCATTCCATCTATATAATTAAGGCTTTCAAATAATGCAATCTCAAATACTGAATTTGTTACATTTGATTCCTTTGATATATTTAACAAATTATTCTGTACTTCATATGAATTACCGATTAATTTAACCATAGGAAGTAGTATTACTGGTATCAGTATCATCAGAATAATTATGAAGCTCATATTTCCTCGCTTTGTTCTTTTAACAATATTGGCAAGCAACACTCTTCACCTCCTATGACTACTATTATTTGATCTCCATTATCTATGAAATCTATATCTTCTTCTTTTCCAAACTTACCTGCTTTGAATACTTCTTTACTACCGTTTTTTACTATTTCTAACGTCTTACTATTTAATACTTGTACAGAATCACATCCTTGTAAAAGTCTGTCTATATATGCTATAGTCTTTAAATCACTTACTGATTGCTCTGTCTTTATACGTGTATTCTCATAACCAGAAATAAGACCACTAAACGAATTAGCTCCAAATGCTGCAATCATTCCCATTATTACAATTACAACCATAAGTTCAACTAGTGTATATCCCCGCTTACTCGAACATCTTATAAGTTTCCATGTATTGACCTTCATACTTCCATACCTCCCTTTCCGCTGTAGTCATCTCTGGTACTATATAGAATTTCGAGCTAAAATTAAGCTTGTCCTTTATAACATTAGGACTTTCATTACTATAAGATGTCCTTACTTTTAAAACGTCCTGATACTCAATTTTTATTGCCTCTGATCTAACTGACATATCATGCATTCTTTCACTAAAGTTTGTAGAGAACTTAAACATTACAACTGAAATTATACTGATAATAACTATACTTACTACGCATTCTATAAGGGTAAACCCTGACTTTTTCTTCTTCATCGTTTACCCTCCTTATTCAACTCTCACAGTAAACGTCATTGTATATTCAAGTTGACTACTATCAGCTAATGTAGCTTTAAGCTCTACTAATTTTTTATTGTAATGAAATATTGCATCTGCAACTTTAGCCCTGTCCTTTTCATAAATCTTTTGGTATTTAGTTTCTATCTCTGCCTTTCTAATATCCTTAAGCTCTATGAGTTTTTCTTTTGCCTCCTCATGCTGTGTATCTATATTTGCTCTTAGCTCAGCTTTTACTTCAATGTCATAATCAGATTTAACTATTATATCTATCTGCTTTCCATAATCTAAAACTAGCTGTGCAATTTCTTCATCTATTCTTTTATTAGATGCTGCAACTTCTCTATTGATTGATTCAGTATCTAATTTCACATCATCTAAGGTCATCAATGTATAATCAACATCACCATCTGATTGATTCTCAATTACTAAGTCTGAAAGATCTATTACATCTCCCATAACATTTACAATTTCATTGTTATACCAATTTAACATTGACTTGTCATCAAACTCTCTTTCAAGGTTATAAGCATCATAATCTTGCCTGATTGACATATTTCCTATACTTACATTATTGTTTTCAACTGTTTTTTGAAAGTCATTAATAGTCGTATTCAAATCCCTAAATAAACCCTTTATTTGGATAGTGTAGATATTATCTTCATTGAAAGTATAAAATCTTTCAACACTTGTACCACTATCTTTAGCTGACTTAACAGCTATATCATATAATCCCTCAGCTGTTATCGTTTCATATTCAGTAGTTACTTCAACAGCATCTATTATTTCTTTTTGCTTGTTTATTTCTTCTTTCTCTGTATCCTCTAGTTCCAATAGTTTATTTTCTAATGCTACTATTTGCTCTTTGTATTGTTTTTGCTTTTCTACATAGATTTCATCATTATATTGTTTTGCTAAGTCGTATTCTACATAGGCATCATATAACATACCTTGTTTACTACTATTAGAATCTGCAAGACTACTTACCCCTATAACTGCTACTGTTAATGTTAACAGTACACATAATATTCTTTTACTTTTCATTTCAACTGACCTCCTCTATCTAGGCATTATGACTATGTCAAATACATCCAAGTCATCATCTAACACCTTTACTGTCTCTATAGCATTTACCTTGTAATTTCCCATTTCTTCATAAGCTCCAAGCGACTGTAAGAATGAAGCTAGACTTTCTTTATTTGTAGAAAACCCTCTTATTTGTATAATTGAGTTACCTATATCTGTCCTATATTTTAAAGAATATTCATTCTCATCTCTATTATCCATATGTGATGTATTGCTATCTTCAATGAGTATAATAGTTACATTCTTAGGCTTAATATCATTTATGTAACTTATTAAACTTTCTATCTTGTATCTGTCTTCATATATTGGATATGCTGAACTCTCATTTTGCCTCTTTAATGACTCGATCATCTTTTCTCTTTCATTGACCTTAGTTTGAAGCTCTGTTATTTCCTTTTCCAATATTAAGTTTTCTCCATAAACAGAATTAACTTTCAGTTCCACTGCTTTGTTCAGTAGTTTATTACTTAACCACTCACTTCCAAATGAAGCAACTCCTAAATACATTAAGCTGATTATTACAATAATTAAAGCTGGTAATACACATTTTTGATACGTGTACTTTATCATCATGTCATGAGGTATAAGATTTGTATTTACCTTCCTTCTTTTATTCATAGTAATCAGCCCCTTTCTTCATCGATTCCACTATTGACCCAATGCACAACAGCAAGTCAATTGTTACATCTTCAATTTCACTGATATCCAACTCATTTCTTCCAGTGTTTATATTTACTAACAGTTTGTAATTATTAATACTTAGTAAATTGAATTTCTTAGTAATATATTTTCTAGTTAAATGACTACTTCCAACAATTTCAATGTTTTCTGCATTGTATTTTTCATCAACATAGTTTTTAACTTCTATGATTTCTGTACCTAACATTTTTAACATATCTAAGACTTCACTCTTAACGTCTCTTACTAATTGAGTTTCGACTGTGTATTCTTCGTTTTCGTCTTCCTCATACTCTTTAATGTCCTCTTCTTCATACATGTCATCACTGAATGAAATCTTATCAAACTCTTCATTTTCTCTTTGAAGTCTTTCTTCATCTGAATCATTGATATATACTCTATTTATCTCTGTCTTCTCATCTAATGAAATGCTTTTAGCTATCCTTATAAACTCCTTAAACTCTAAGTTTTCATATACTTTTCGCAATCTCTCATAACAGCTTATTAAATTGTTTCCTGAGTTTTTAATATATACTGGTAAGTTATTGATGAGTATTATTAGTCCTGTTCTTCTTACTCCTAGGTCAATCATTATTCTTGTTTTATTCCCACTGTAGCTTGTCCTATCATTAAATGCTGCTATGCTGTTGTGTAATGCTGTATAGTGACTAATCAGCTCTACTACATTAATTTTTTCCTTATATAGTTCTTTAAGAAATGCTTTGTTTTCTTTTTCACCATAGTAAATGATTTGCGAAATTGATTTATCTATTGAATCCCCAATATATGATATTCTTTTATTTTTTAGTGTTCTATCCTTATGATTAGGTAGTTCTTTTTCTTTCTTACCATCAAAATTTGCACTGTCTCCGTAACTAATATCTGTTAAGTAATCTGGAGTTACTACGTGTACATTTAAACTCTTAAGCTCTTTACCTATCTTTAGTTTAAGCTCTTTTATAATTTCTTGATAATTTAAAGTTCCATTGTTTTCATAGTACTCTGAGTTGTTTACAATAACTTTCTTAATGACTTTTATGACTTTTCCTTTGGTCTCTGTCACTACTGCTGATGTAACCTCAACCCCAAAACTAATCGTTACTCTTTTCATCTGTTACACCTCCATATAATTTGTAAACCTCTTCTACAGAAGTTATTCCTTGTTTAACAAGGTCTACAGCAAAATTTATCTTTTTAACCATGCCATTTTTAATTGCCATTTCTTCAATTTCAGCTTTTGAAACTTCTCTATGAACTGCTTCCTTCATATCAGGTGTCATCTCTAATATCTCAAGTACTATAGTCCTACCTAAATATCCTATTTTATTACAATGATCACATCCTACTGGCTTGTAAACCTTACTTCCTAACATGTTCTCATCCATTCTGAAAGTTATGATATCTTTATTGGTTACTAGATGTTCCTTTTTACAAAGAGGACACAACTTCCTAATTAAGTTTTGTCCTATAACTCCTATAATGTTGTCAGCTACAAGATATCTATCTATACCAAGTCTTACTAATCTATCTAATGAACTTACAGCATCTCCTGTATGCAATGTAGTAAGTATTAAATGCCCAGTATCCGAAGCCTCCATTGCTATTTGTGCTGTTTCTTTATCTCTAATTTCTCCGATTAATATAACATCAGGGTCTTGCCTTAATTCTTCTCTCAATGTATTAGCAAATGTAAGTCCTTGAGCCTCATTTATCTCTGCTTGCACTACTCCATCAATTCTGTACTCAACAGGATTTTCAATCGTAGATATTTTCTTTTCAGGTGTATTTATTTCTGATGTTAAAGCTGCAAGTGTACTTGATTTACCACTTCCTGTTGGTCCACTTACAATAATAATTCCACTTGTTTTATCTGCCATTCTTCTAAGCTTTTCAATTAAGTCAGGTGTCATTCCCAGCTCCTCTAATGTCCTTATCTGGCTATTTTCACTAGTTAGAATTCTCATTACTACGTTTTCACCATTTACTTTAGGTGATATTGATACACGTATATCAATTACTTCATCCTTAGACTTTAATCTTATCTTCCCAGATTGAGGTGTCCTTGTATTGTTACTATCCATTTTAGCCATGACTTTAATTCTATTAACTATCTTCTTATAAACTGACTTTTCGTTTATTTCTCCGTGATATTTTAATGCACCATCTATCCTATATCTTATTCTCACTGTGTTTTCTTCTGGTTGTATATGAATATCAGAGGCTTTAAGATTTACACCATTTTTAATTATGTTTTCTGTTAAACCTATTACTGTGTTTTCATCAGCCTCTTCCTCTTCTTCAATAATTTCATCTTCTGCACTTTCTTCTTTTAATGTCTCTACCAAATTATTCATCTGATCACTTTTAATATAGCTAATATTATCTTTCACCCAACTCTCAAAATCTTTTTCAAGAATTGCTAGGAAACTTAATTTATCAGTTATTCTATATTCTTCAGTAATCATATCCTCTATTTCTAATTTAAGTTTTGGGTTAACTAATAAAACTTCAGCTTTTCCTTTTGATTTAACATGTACAATTATTTTCTTTTCGACCATTACATTCATTGGTATACGCTTTAATAAATTTAGAGATGATGTGGAACCATTAAACACATCTAACATACCAACATCTTTATATGCTTGTACTATCTGTTCTTGAGTACAACCCATTTTCTCAAGTGCTTTATACTCGCTATATTTTTGATTTAACATTATATCTTTCATGTTTTTTATCTTTCCTTTGTCAAATTTTAATTCTTTTTCTGCCCAGTTAAATATATCTGTGTACATACAATTAAACCTCCTTTTGATTTAATAGTTCAGCCTCATCTCCAGTAGTCTATAGTCATCACTGTCTAGTATGAATTTCACATCTGTTAGTTCTAATCTTCTGTTCTCTATATGCCAAAGTATGTTATCTGTAATGTGCTGGCATCCTATATCTTTCTTTGTTCTCATATAGTCTTTAATAGCATTAGATTTTGTCTCGGTTGATTTCAGCTGATTAGCTAAGACTGAATTCATCATAAGCATCTCTGCAATTACTACAACTCCTTTTTCAGTGCCTACCATTTGTTGATGTATGATGCTAAATAATACCGATGATAATTGATTTCTAATTTGCTGCTGTTGCTCTGGTGGAAATACATCAATTAAACGGTCAATAGTATCTATGACTGACTTACTATGTAATGTCCCAAATACTAAATGTCCTGTTTCAGCTAATGTAATTGCATTTTTTATTGTATCTAGATCCCTTAACTCACCGACTACTAAAACATCTGTGTCTTCTCTCATAGCATCTATGCCTTCTTGAGTAAATGATTCGGTATCAACCCCTACCTCTCTCTGCTCTATTACAGACATTTCTTCTTTGTAAACGTACTCAATAGGGTCTTCTATAGTAATGATTATCTTTGCTCTCGTCTTGTTTATCTCATTTATAATTGAAGCGATTGTTGTAGTCTTACCAGATCCAGTTGCCCCACAAACTAGTACTAATCCTTTTTCAGCCTTTGTTAATCTCTTTATATCAGGAGGTAAATTCAATTTTACTAGTTCTGGTATATCTTCAGATAACAGTCTTAAAGTGGCATTTAAACCATTATTGCTCCTGTACATATGAAGTCTGAATCTCCTACCGTTAAATGATAAAGCTGCATCTAGACTATTTCTTCTATTCTGTTTAAATTCTACTTTCTTTTGCAAATTCTCAACGTATACATTTATAAAATCATTTAACTCTTTTTCATCTATAGTTATATTGGTCTTTGTAAGCTTTTTCTTAATTCTTAATATGCTCTCTCTGTTCGTTTTGATATGAACGTCAGAAGCTCCATTCTCTATAGCAAAGTTTAGCAAATACTCAATGTTCTCACTCATTTCCTCAACCTCCAATTCACTTAATTTATTAATCTCTTATTAATTAATTCAATGCAGTTTTTATGGTTCTCCAATATTATCTATGCGTTTTAATAGATGTATTAAAATTTCATATTCTCTTTACTATGAATTTGATTTTCTTATTTATAGTTGAAATAAAAAAGGAAGAGACTGTTTGAAGTCTCCTCCCATATTTAAGTGGTTTTCAATTTATTTTAGGTATGTTATCACTGTTGTATCTGGGAATGAATTTGATTGGATAGTAACTGCTCCACTAACATTGTCTATCAATGCCTCCGAAAGATTATTGTTATATCTAAAAGCTGTTCCTCCTATACTAGTGACATTAGACCCTATATTAAGTGTTTTTATATCTGAGTACTGGAATCCAATCAATGGTATGTTTGAATCTATAGTTAGATTTTCTATTTTAGCTGCTGATGTACTGTATTTAGATCCAAATGCTGAATCACTATTACTATAAGTTTCCAAAGTGACATTTTTACCAATAGTTAAATTTTCAATAGTACTACTATAAAATGCACCATTATTATAACTCGCCTCTATTACTGATCCATCACCAATGGTTACATTGGTCGCTGTTAAACTGTCAAAACTGTAATCACTGTCAACTATATTATTACCTTCTAACGTCAAATCTCTTATATTACAGTTTCTAAACGTGTACCTTCCTATTTCAACCCCTTGTTTTATGGTTATTGAGTCTGCACTAAGTAGTGCTGAATCAAATGCACTGGTTCCTATTGAGTCCATGTTACTAATATTAGGTGTGTTTATAATTGAACATCCTTTGAATGCGTTTATTCCTATACTTGTTGCATTTGACCCTATGTTTAGTGTTTTTATTTCTGAGTTTAAGAATCCAGATATAGGTATATTTGAGTCTATAGTTAGATTCTCTATTTTAGCTGCTGTATTTACAGTAGAATTACCAAATACTGAATAACTGCTCTCATATGATTCTAATATTACATCTTTTCCAATATCTAGATTTGTTATAATACCCTTATTAAATGAGCCTCGTCTTAAATTACTTCCATCACCAATAGTTACACTATTTGCTTTTAGTTCTACGAATGCTTCTAAATCAACATCGTTTTCTCCTTGTAATATTAGATTGTTAATATTACATCTGTAGAAAGCACTATTTCCAATTGTAGTTCCTTGTTTTATTATAATTTTATCTGCATTCGTTAATGCCATTCTAAAAGCATCACTTCCTATTAAATCAATACTACTTAGATTAGGTGTATTCGCAATTTGACACTTGTAGAATGCTCTATACCCTATACTTGTAGCATTTGATCCTAAGTTAAGTGTTTTTATTCCTGAGTTTTGAAACCCAGAGTGTGGTATATTTGAGTCTATAGTTAGATTCTCTATTTTAGCTGCTGATAAGCTACTTGAACCAAAAGCTGAATTACTACTCTCATATGACTCTAATATTACATTTTTACCAATAGTTAGATTAGTTATATTACTGTTATGGAATGAACCTACTGATGAACCTGATTCTAAATATGAACCATCTCCAATAATTACGTTAGTAGCTGTTAAACCGTTAAAGGTGTAATAATAATTAACTCTGTTATTTCCTTTTAATACTACTGAATCTACATTATAATTGTAGAACGCATGTCTACTTATATTTATTCCATTATCAATTATTATCTCGTTTATTAAATCTTTTTTACTATACCAACTATAATTTGAAACTGAATTATATCCAGTAATATCACCACTACCAGTTAAACTTAAAACTCCTGATTCACTTAATGTTGCTGTTACGTTATCTCCTACTTGCCATGTATCTGTTACTATATCCGTACCTACTATATTGTTCTCATAATATTCAGTGAAGCCTTGTCCACTCTTTGTATATAGCTTTCCTCCATTTACATCTAAGTTCAATCTAAATACTGCTGTGAACTTTGTATCAGATTGGACTGTTATTGTTTTTATATCATTTATCTCATCTTTAACCCCATCAACTCTCCAATAACTGAAAATGTAGTCAGGTGAAGATGGTAATGCTTTCATTGTTACTGAGCTGCCAACTTTAAACATTTTAGTATCTGGGTCTGCATCTGCTATATCATAACTTAAAACGATTCTATTCCCATTTCCTACTGATACCTCTAATTCAACTTTGTCTCCTTCTCCTCCACTTTCACCATCACTTATTATTGTTCCTGTATTTATTGAGTCAGTGAAGTTAAAAGGTACTTCTGTGTAAACTTGAAAATTACCACTGCCACTTCCTGTGCCTCCATATGTCTTATCCCATGCCATTAAATAATACGCTGGTAACATTGGAGTTCCACTAGTTAACAACTGTCCTCCTGTAGTTTGACTATAATCAGATGGGCTTGGAAATCTTGGTGTCTTATATCCGCTACCACCCGAACCTCCAGTATCTCCTGTTCCACCTGAACCACCTTCAGTAGGTGGATAGCCTCCTGCTGCTCCTAATGGATATGATTGATAATAAACATCTCCACCGTCTTCAGGTACTTCTACTTTTATTCCTTCAGTTTCAACTTCGAACCCTAACATTGCCCATTGATCTTGCTCTTCTGAATTACCTGTATCTCCACCTGTTGGATCTTCTCCCTCATGTACCACCTTATAAACTGTTTCTGGTTCTATATCTGTTATTACTTGACCTGTAGGGGTTCTTCCTAAAACAAGAAAGTATTTATGACAATCACATATTGGTGTTTCAGGTGTCCAACGAACCTTGTTTGTTAAAGTCTCTGGTTCAAATATCCACCCCTCACGTGCCTCTGTACCTTTCGAGGTAAATACTACATAAGTATTATTATCTTCTAATTTACTAGCATGTAATTGATAGTAATTATTCCAGGGGTCTTTTAAGTTACCTTCACCGTTACTAAATTGAATCTGTGCTGATGAGTTTTTATTAAATAGTTCTTCAAATTTAGCTATAGTGTCATATTCATCTGAATCATGCAAAGTAAACACTGTTTTTGAAGATAAGTAAAAACTTCTAAAGTCTACATCTACACCAGCCTCTCTTGCTCTATCTGATTCTGTAGTTATTTTTGGAATAAGTATTGCTGCAAGTATCCCTATTATTACAATGACGAAAAGAACTTCTACAAATGTAAATCCTCTCTTTCTTCTAATGTCCATTTATTTTACCTCCTTTGATTTTAATATTTATTTATTATTATTTGAAATGATATTTATACGGATTGTATATTTTAAATATTTGTTCTTAATCTCTTGCTCACTAGTAAATCTTATTTCTAATTTGATTATGTTTATATCTCTTATGTTATTGAATAAAAATAAGGCCACTCAACACTGAATGACCTTATCCTTATAATGCTCTTAAATTTTTTCTTACTATGATTGTCCTATTTTCTTATTGAATATTCTTTGATAATCCAGCTGTTTTAATAACTGTATCACCTTCAACTTGTCCAACGAATAAAATTAAGTTATCAGCTGCTTTATCTGCACCCTTATTTTCGAGTGCTCCAGTTGCATCGCTTGGAAGTACAATACCTGTCTCACTGACTTCAACTGTACCAAACTCACCATCTGCACCTGCTGAAACTACTAATACACAATTATTTGTTTGATCTACAACCATCATATAAGGATTAGACCATGGGTCATTTTGTCTAGAAACCAAATCACCTATTACAATACCATTTGTTGTACCAGCCTCAGTTGCCTCTGTAAAGTTTAATCTAACGTCAATATCTTTATTGATAGCACTTACTACTGCATCTTCATCTGCAAAAGCATTTGTTCCAAAGCCACCGTTAAGTATTCCTACACCTTGTACTGATGTTTGGATAGATCTGAAATCAGTAATTACACCAGTTTCTCTAGCTTTATCAGCGTGACCAGCAATCTTTGGAATTAGTACAGCTGCTAGAAGTCCAATGATTACTATTACTATTAAAAGCTCCACAAGTGTAAAACCTTTCTTTTGTCTGTTCTGTAACTTTCTTAACATGTTTATTACCTCCGTTTAATTTTTTTTATTTTAATAACAAGCTTTTCTAACTCATTACTAATTACATTATTAATTGAAATTAATGCTGTTTTGCTGGTTGATAACTTTTTAATATTTGATTTTTACTTTATAACTACTGAACTTTCTTAACTTAAACTGATTATTCTAAGTAAACTATTTCATTATTGTTCCTATAGGATTTTCCATTAGCTCCTTTGATATATTAAGTGTCTCTCCCATAATCTTTGCTCCTGCTATTTTGTGTCCCTTTAATGCTAATTCTTTTAATTGACTCCTATCAAATATGTGATGTTTTCTGTTAATACCTACTGCTGTATACATAATCTTATTAAGATAATAATTCTTCTTAATTAAGGTGTAATACTCTATACCTTCACCACCAACATCTTGCTCTACTCCAAAATAAGGTAGTTTTTTTGAGTAATACGAGTTTAAACCCTTATTATTGAATCCTCTTATATCTTCAGCACTATTCTGAATCTCCGTAAAAGTCATTACTTTTTCTTCA
This sequence comes from Clostridium aceticum, assembly GCF_001042715.1. Classification (NCBI taxonomy): domain Bacteria; kingdom Bacillati; phylum Bacillota; class Clostridia; order Peptostreptococcales; family Natronincolaceae; genus Andreesenella; species Andreesenella acetica. The sequence goes on from NZ_CP009687.1 coordinate 2,924,172, forward strand.
TTTGTTGATGCGTTAATTAGCAGGTATTTAATCGGACCTATTTCCTTTCCATTCTCATTTACCTTACGTTTCAATATTCCTCTTGGAAACCACATTAGACACCCCTCCTTCTTTAATTTATCTTTAAATAACTTATATGCTATTTAATTGGTTGAATTTTTATTTGTGTAAGATTATCAAATAAACCACTTTTAGTTTTTTAGTCTATTCGTATAGCTCTAAGAATACCGCTATCTCATCACCGTGTTTTATAAGTATTCTCTCTAGTTCCTCTGTCCACTTCTTTAATACTTCTGCCTTATTTTCTACCTTACCAACTAAATCACTTTCTTTTAATGAATTTAAAAAGCTTGATATTAGCAATAACTCTGCCTCTTCTAATTCAATTACGATTGATTCTTTTTCAGAACCCTGAATGATAGCAGTTGCAATTTTTACCTTGCAATTATTAATGAAGTTAAATATAAATACTACAAATGTTTCACTTTTTAACATGCATCCATATTTCGTTTTATCATAACCTTCTCTATGTCCACACAAATAAAGTATTACTTCATCAGTAGACTTATCTAGTGGTTTATTTCTATTATCTTTTGTTAGTTCTCTCCCATAAATTTTAATGTTTGTATATCCTCTTTCTGTATTCCACCACTCATGGTATAGTGTTTCATTTGCTATCTTCCATGACTTTCTAATATTAATAATTCCCCCTGTATTCTGATTACTTGTTATGCTTTTCATGTTATTATTGCTTTTCTTTTTTTTCTTACTTGCCATTCCACTACACCTCCATATTAAATTTCAATTTATACTTATTAATTAATCATAAGTAGTTTTATATGATTATCTTATATGTCAAGGCTGCTATTACTCCATCTCTTAGTGCTTTACTTTTAAATCAAAATAACACCATACAAAGATTAATGTATGGTGTTATTTCTCAATTCTTATATTTAGTTTTTCTTTATCATTGACTGGTCTATTGTTATTCTCTTAAGTCCTCCAGCCATTAATTTAAAATAAGTTAATATTCTATGAGCACCTATAAACTCTACTATGTCTCCTCTTTTTAATGTAATTAAATTATACCCTGCTTGAATTCCATCATAGTAATGTTTAATATCTGCAAAATCTTTATGGCTCCAGACTTCAGTTAAAATACCTGTATCAATACTCTCTATGCTCTGAAAACTTATAAAGCTTTTATGGTTCTGCTCACTATAATCAATTTGTATTGTCTGATTCTCTAATTGCTTATCTAGCCTCTCTAAATCTTTCTTCTTACCAAATATTCTATAGATTGTTATTCCATAACTTCGTATGTCTCTATCATTAGCTTTTAACATTACTAACTGCTTGCTTAGAGTTTGCTTTTTTCCTTTTAACTAGCTTATTTGCCTCACTTTCTAGCATCATTGTTATATCCAAGCCATCTCTTAATACAACTATCTTTTCTTTAGTCGCTTCTAATGTTAACAATAGATGTACTTTTCTTTTACTATTGCCTTCCTCTGATTGCTCTATGAGCTGCACTCCATTACTCGCTACGGTTAATTTAAACTTTTGAAGATCTGAACTATCTTCTTCATTATTAAGTAGTTCAAATAATTCATTGTAGATGAGTGCACTAACTTTTTTACTGATTCCTAAAGAAATATACCTTTCAACTTCTTTCATTTTCAACATCCTTTCTTTTTATAAAATTGTGGGTGGCAATTCTACCGAATTTTACTTCAAACATCAACCCCTAAATCACTATTTTTGCAAATATTTTTGAAATGTTAGTAATGTATATTTATCAATGCTTAAGGCTGATTTTCTACCCTTATCTGATAAACTTATCATTTGATTTGACCTCTTTATTGTCCTTTGTCCCACTTATCTTTTCCTTCTGTTTTTAAGTATAAAAAGAGACAGACCATGGAAGGAGTCTGTCTCATATAAAGGAGATAATTGATACATAGTATTATCTATGTACCTTGGAAAAAGAATATATGTCAGAACAATTAAATTGATTTTCCCAATCAAATTTAATTATTTAACTATAATAAATTATAAGTTGTTTTGAATGTCTTTTGTTTTCTCTATATTGTAGCTCTTATCTTAAATATTGTTTATCTTTCAATTACTTGCCAGAATTAATTTGCTCAAATGCTACTCCCATTATAGTTCCAGAATCATCTTTGATTAAAAATGATTGAAATCTTGCACTTGTTGATACATATTCCATCATTCCTGATTTCGATAAATTTCCTGTTATGTTATTAAATAAAACTTTTCCACTATCGGTTTCAAATCCTTTAGTAGTTCTAAAACAGTTATTATCAAAATAAATAGAACCACCATTTTCTACATAATCACCTTTACCAGTTCCTCCTTCACCTCCTCCAGCTACTGTACCCATTAAAAGAGCATTATAGTTAATAAAGGCTGTGTTTTTAGAACCATCTAAATCAGTATCTCCAGATGTACTCATTGAGTATCCTGATGTTGAATCTTTAGACGATAAAGCATAAACCCCTGGTACTTTACTACCTTTTGTACTGTATGCCTGACCAACTCCTGCACCATCACTTACTTTGTTTTCCACAGAAGCATTCTTCATTGCTGATGTTGCAATTAATACAGATACATTCTTACCTTCAAAACCCTGTATTGCACTAACTACCTGTGTACCTGTTACAATCTTTTGGTCGTAGTCAGTAAATGCAGAACTATTTACTACGTCTAAGTTCTCTTGAACTCCTGTCACTCCACTGTTAGCCACGCCCTTTGCAATACTAAACACACCGAAACCTAATCCGATGATTGCCGCTAATGCAATAAGTACGATACCAAGCATCGATGGCAATAGGTAATCATTTGATGTTATCTCTTGATTTTCCCCTGCCCCACACCGTGCATGCTACTTTCATAGCACACGGCGTTCCATCAATTAAACATTCAGCTGTTACGTTTAACTGACTGGTGGCTGTTCCTCCATTCCCATTACAGGAGCTTCTCTGGTCGTGCCACCGCTCTCGCTATCATTAAAGGTGCTTATTATTCTTCGCCACCACCAATATAAATTATTGTTAGATAGTTTTCCACGTTCCGACTACTGTATCTATACATATACACTTAGGTGCCTGCTCTGAGTAAATTATACTTGATAAGCCCTGTAAGCTTATATGGTATTTCACAACGGCTCTATTACTCTACCACATATATTTTACTCTTTAATTCACAGGTTTGTCAGCTATCATAGCATACTCACCATATGTATTTTGTAGACTCCCGCCACATTACTTTTTGTTTATGGCGACTTTAACGAGCTCCATACATTTCTGCATGTCGTAGTTTTAGAGGAATCACTTCAAACCGTTACGTTATCATTCTGATTCTCCAGTAGTCAGTTCACTTTAAGTGCCTAATCTTTTCAATTAGGAACGTGTCGCACCGCCGTTTGAAATCTCTTTTTCCATAGTCTAAACCACCTTTCATTAACCTGCTTATTAAAAACAGATTTTTATTTGTTTTTGAATTTGAGGTCTAAACGTATGATAGCTACATTTGAATGTATTGATTATATGCTTTATCTAAATGATTTCTTTAAAACTCACTAGCTGACTTATCGTAGTACAGTTGTCATTTTGTATAAAAAAAGTGCAACTAGTAATTTATTCATTACCAACTGCACCATTAAACTCTTATTTAGATTGCCTTTGATCCTATTTCTTCTTCATATTTTTCTATTGCTCTATAGAATGTATTGGGTTTTAAACCCAGTAAACTCATACATTCCTTAGCCTTCAGCTGCTTTGCTTTCCATCTAGGGTATAGATTTGCTAATAATTCTTCATCGTATACTATTGGCTTTCTGCCCTTGTATACACCTTTTTTCTTAGCCTCTTCTATTCCTGCCTTTTGTCTGTATTCTTTTCTCTCTAGCTCCTGTTGAGCTATTGAGCTGTATACCTCAATAAGTATATTGTTTATTAATTCTAAAACCCAGTCTTGTCCTTCAATATCATGTAAAGTTGTGGGTATATCTAAGCACCTAATTCTTACTTCTTTGTTCTTAAGAAATTCAAGTGTTTCTTTTATTCCTTGCTTAGTTCTACCAAGCCTATCCAGCTCACTTACTATTAATTCATCACCTTTACGAAGCACCCTTTTAAGTACATTCCATTCAGGCCTGTCATATGTCTTTCCTGTTACTTTATCTATAAAAATATTTTCGTCCTTTAATGTTGGTCTATACTTTTTAGCTGCCGTTATTTGCCGCTCCGCATGTTGATCCGTAGTACTTACACGTCCGTAGAAATATTCCTCATATCCTACCATTTAAACATTCCTCCAATCAATAATTTGGAGGCTGATTATATCATCACTATTATTGAAATTCCAGTACTATTTCAAAATTATTGAACTTTATTTTTGAAACGTTTATACCAACTAAACTAATTTTCAATTTTACTTTTCAAGTCATTTTCTACTTGCTGTATATTGAAAAAACTACTTGTGTACCCATTGAAAAACTTGAACTGTAGCCTTAATTTTTCTTATGTTGATTTATATATTTCTTCTTTCCTCCATTTAATCAAATTAGAATTAAATTTTTAAATAATGTTGATTTGTCAATGTACATTCAAATGTTCATAATAAAAAGAAGCCTGATTACTCAAACTCCTTAATAAAGTCACCATTTTTTATTATATTTGTAGGTATATTTATTATAAATTATAAGTCGTAATTTGATTAAATCTCTTTATTAACGTATATGCTTTATTAAAGTTATTGCCCTATCAATACCTTTTTTCAAAAATGTTCTTTTGTCTGGTAAAAGAGTTACTCCACTTCTTTTTGCAATTTCTTCAACGACATAGTCAATATTTCTATTATCTGTTATGATTTTTTCTTCAGTAATTTCAGTATCAAAAACTTCAATACAACGATCAATTTGAGATTTAGCCCAAGTTTCACCTCGTTCAAGTCGTTTATTCAATCGTTTTAATATGGTTTCTTTATTAGCATACAAAATATAATGCTTTAGAATTATGCCGTCATCTATAAGTCTCTGGATTATCTCCTCATAATATTGATGATTATTGATGGTCATGGGTACAATAATTGTACCCATATATTCCATGGAAATATATTTTAACATTTCATAATTAAATAATCGCCATTGTCCATGGTCTTGAAAATCAGACTTGTGAATCTCTTTTGGTGTATTATTACGAATAAAATATCCGATATTTTCAGGGTCATAAACAAACGAATTAGGAAGTCTTCTATGTAATTCAAAGGCACATGTTGTTTTTCCAGAACCAAATGCACCATTTACCCAAATAATCATTATATCCCCCTTTAGGCACAATTTTATTTCTCATAATATATCAACTATGTCGTAGTATGTAGATACTTCAAAACTATAAGTTTCCAACCCATCAAATTAATTATCTCTTATTTTTTGTAATAGTACCCTAGTTTGAGCTTCACTGTCTATTGTTTCTCTTCTGTTACTTGCTACTATTTCTTCTAACTCATTATCCTGTTTAGTTATATATCTTACTGCTAAATTATAAAATTCAGTTGCACTAATATCTAATTGCCTTGTACATTTATCTAATATAGTAGAATCGCTTACATTAAAACTACGTGCAACGTCTCTAACTATATTTTTTACTCTGCCTTCAGCATCTTCAGTACTGACTTCTTTTCCTTCTAATAAGTCTTCAATAATACTATTTTTTAATAATTCAAGTACTTTTAATGTTTGTTCAAGTGTTTTACTTGTTTCCATATGTATATAACCTCCAACCTTATGTTATAGTTGAAGTTATTTTATCACACAGAAGATTATTTTACCATTTATTTTATTTAGTTTATTTTATTTCTTTAGGGTCTACCCTATTGAAGTATGAAACACTTTATTTTTGAAACAGTTTTATCTTAATCCCTTTTATATAAATTATGTCATTAGGGTATCTTTCTATTTTTGAAATATTTCTAATAGATTTGATACCCTATTGAAAATAGCAATAGTATTACTTTAATGTTATCCTCCTTTCGGTTAATTACTTATGTTTTAAAATTTACTTTTAATTTTAATTTAAGTATTTTAACTAGTTTTAGCATAAAAATATCTAGTACTAATGCACTAGATATTTTATCTTTATATGCTATTTTATAGCATTCAGTTTAGAAGTCTGGTTCATGTGATACGTCCCCCCCAGGTCCTCCCTGATATCCAGATCCTCCACTAAATGGGTCGTTTGCATCCGCCTCTTTTTGTTCAGGTGTTCTAGTATCTGGATTGTTGAAGTCTGCCCCACCAGAATCGCCTTCATTTGTCTTAGGTGTTGTATTATCTTGCTTAGGTGGTTTCGTTGGAGTTGTAGGCTTGCTATTATTTCCATTGTTATTGTTACTTGGCTTTTCAGTGTTTTGATTGCCACTTGATGTTTCTGTTTCACCTTGCTCAACTACTCTAGCGCCTGGTCTTACACTTTGAAGTGCCTCCTCAAACGATTTACCCTCTTTTTCGACAATTAAACGTATTAGTTCTTTCTCAAAGGGTGCTAAGTCTGAGTTTTCCATTGCTGTTTCATATGCTGGATCTAACTTAGCTGCTGGTTCTCCATAGTACCCACTTCCACTTCCATCATCTAATATGTCCACAACATCAGCTATTAAGTCATCCCCAATACTAATATCAGTATCAATAACTTCTTCAGATGAACTTGTTTTAGTTACTACGTCTTCCTCATATGATTCTACCTGTTGCTGTTGTCCTTGGTCTTTTTGTCTTGTATAAATAAATATAACTAATGCAATTATTATAATAATTAGAAATACTACTATTAGTCTTCTATTTTTCATTTACCAAGTTATCCCCCTATAAAAGATTTTTACATATAATATATCGGCATATTCTATCATTTATGAAGTTTAAATATTACAATTCTTTATCTCTTCTGATATATAAATGCAAAAATAATAGCATGACTTTATTTAAGCCATGCTATTATAATGATTATTTATATTAATTTACTGGTTTATATTCTTCAACATCTTTGAATAAGTCTTCCATCATATCCATATATGAACCATTATCATTGAATTGTTCATCAATTTTGATTGTCTTTTCCATTTCTTGTAGTTTCTCAGCAATATACTCGTCTGAACCAAAATAGAGTGTTTTACCATCTTCATCCGTTAGCATTGGAGTTCCTACCATTGGTGTTAATAAAGTTCTTTCCCAGTAAACTTCTCCATTCCTAATGATTACTTTACTATCTAATTCTATTGTTGATACATTTGAGGGTACTCCATTACTATAGTCGTAGAAAATTCCACTCTGTGCGTCTACGTATCTCCCACCATTTTCAATGAATTTAATTCCCCATTTAGTAAGCTCAAATTTATCTGAACTTACTACTTTATTACTGTTTACTTTAAGTTCATGTTCTAATGCAGAATTGTAATAGATTGCATCTTCATAAGTTCCCCAGTTACTGTTTTTGTATGGCGAATTTTCCTCAGTGTAATATTCTCCAATTAGGATTGTTCCTGTTGATTCTTCAAATGAATACTCCATTCCACCAAAGTGTGCTAAATGTTTAATTGGTAAATATAACTTTCCATTTTCCATGAATGGCTTATCTTTTCCGAAGTTAATATATCCTTTATCTTCTACATAAATGTTATATGGATAATCTAACTTTGTTTTACTAAAAGTATAAGGTGCTTTAGCTACAACTGTTTTCGTATCAATTAATATCTTATTGTTTGCTCCATCCCAGTCCACGCCAAAACCAATAAACTCTCCTAAATCTCTTAATTTAAAGTAGTTATTATCATTAATGTTATAAGCCTTCATGCTTACTTCGATGCCATCTACATAAATTCTTGAGTCAGTATTTCTTACATTCAGTTTATTACTTTTTCCAACTTCAAGTTCTCCACCAACTACTGTATATGCCTTACCAGTAACTAGATTAATTGCATTTTTTGCTCCGTCCCAAGTAACTTCAAATTGCTTTTCACTTCCGTTTAATGCCTTTGCTATATCTCTTAATTTGAAGTAATTGTTATCATTAATGTTATAAGCCTCAAACTTAACTTCTTTACCGTTCACCATTACTGCTGATGATGTCTTAGTAGCTTTAATTGGTTCCGTTGCTGCAAAAGTCACAGTAGCAGTTGATAGTACAAATGTTAAGGCTAAAATAATTGAAAGCAGTTTTTTCATATCTATGTTCCCCTCCTAAGTTTAATTCTCAAGCCCTTATATGTATTATATCGTCATTTCTTGTTAAATGTTTAATTTGCTTGATTATTACTATATATTATAATTGGTAATACCTTCCTTTGTCCAGATTTATATATTTGTAATATGCCATCTATCCAAATGAATGAATTATAACCCCTATCATCGTTCTCCCTTCTTCTCCTGATACTCACTTTTCATCTATTGTAGTACTATATAAACTTAATTTCCCCAAAGCTTATACTTATAGCTACCTGTTCATTAGTGTAAAAATAACAATGTCGATTTGTAAAAATAACTGCAATTCTAATTTTACACTATAGCTCCTTCTACTTCACATTTTAGCTACCTTCATTTTATTCATTGTAGTTTGATTTATTGATATTGTATATGTTTTACACTACCATTGTTATCTCTCTAACCTAGATTGTTTTAGTTTTACTACCAATGTTTTCAGGTTTTTAACCATTGTAATTCTTCTTGACCATTGTTCTATCTTTTCAAGGTTGTTATATTCCTTTTATCCTGTTTAATATACTATATAAACCTAAATACTAATTTTACTTCATATGCTCTTGCTTTTAATCATATATTGTTTATATTTTTTTTACAATTGTTATATAGTGTAAAATATTTATTGTTTATTTTCAAAATAAAAGTACCTACAACTCTTACTGTTATAGGTACTTTCAATCCTTTGTATTGTCTTATAGTCTCTTTCTTTTCAATTATATTGTTCAATTTTTTCAGTTATGTTCTATGCCTTTTAATCATAATAGTTTGAATTTTTATCTATGCTCTATACCTTTTCAAACACATTGTTTTATAGCTACTTATTACCAATGCTCTTGCCTATAAACATAAATATAATTGAAATCCCTGTCTATTATGATATTGTAGGTTTTTATCTTTACTTGGTCATTGTCTTTATCTCTTACTTCCTTTGTTTCATCTTTTTCCAGTTGCTCTATTTCCCATCTAAACCCTATACAATTATTTGTCGTCTTGAAACTGCAAGGGTTATTAATGTTATATTCATAAAGTGCTTTTAGAACTCTTATTGCTCTATGCCCATAACTATTAATGCTTATCCTTATACCTTCTCTGTTACCTTCATCACTCTCATTGCATAATGTCATAAGGTCTACTGTTTTACCCCTTGATAAACTGTTAAACCATTTATCAAATTCCCTGCATTCTTCTTCTCTGTTAATATTTTGATTATTTTTTCTTTCTAACTCCATGCTCCAATTGTTTGTTCTAATGGCTGCTGTTTTTATTATTTCTAAGGGATGAGTTAAAAAACCACATATTGTCTCCCTGTTACCTCTTACCTCGATTATATCTACCATGCCTGCTGTAGTTGAATACTTGGTATCGTTAGGGTCTGGTATTTCGTTAGCTATTATGATGAATACATATCTACTCGTTATGATTTTTATTATTACTTGAGTAGCTTTTAATTGCCTTCGTTTAGTGACTTTTGTGACTTTGCTTTGTTGGCTAGTATCTTCTGGTTCGTCTGCGTTTAATTCATAATAAACAGCTAAACTATCATTACTTATTTGTGTAGTTAAATATCTAAAGATGATATAAGGTACTATTTGGCTTTGTTGACTGGTGAAGTTATAAGGTATTGATACCATCCTTCCAAGCCTTGTATGCTTTGAGCCTAAATTGATATCTTCAAATGATTGGTATGATTGGCTTGTATTCATTAGTTGGTCTTGTATCCATTCGTTGCTATTTATTCCTTCTGTTAACTGCTTTACCCTTGAAATCTCAGTTAAACTTTTCTTTATTCTTGGATTGTCTATATTCATTAATGTAAAGTTATGAAATATAGATAGTATCTGCCTTAGTTTATTGAGGTTTTTTCTTTCTATGGGTGTAGCATCTAATAGATTAAACTTAGCATCTATGCCTTCCTCATTAAACTTAATATTTGTCTTTATGATTGGCATTAATCCAGTTGAGATTGTTGGACTAAATGGATTACTCTGTTCCATTGTTTTTCACTTCCTTTATTTTAAAAATATAGGTGACTAAATTAATAGTCACCTGCTTATATGGGAAACAACTAAGGTTACTTGGTATGGAACAAACTAAGGCTCTATGGTTTGTTAGGCTCTATAGTTCGTTGCTTTCGTACATTGTAAACACTATTAAACTTATCCATGCCTTCTATATCGCTAACCTTCATTACCAGCACATTTAGCATATCCACCATATCTTCTGGTACCAGCTGTCCTTCCTCTGCAACTTGTCCCTACCCTTTGCTCATCCTTGCTCCCTTCGTCCCTAATATTCTATCTCTCCAAATAAACCGTATTGAATTATATGGTCTATGTGTTCATTATCAAGGTAGGCTGTGTTTATCTGGTCTCCGTTGATTATATGCAAACAATCTGGTAGCTCTCTTAATAAACCATAAATTAAATCATGCTTATCAAAGGTTCTGCTGTACTCTTCTCCTTGTATCCTGAAAAATATTGTGCCACCATTTGATATTAAGTTAGTTTCTACTTTCTCTATACTTGTTGGTGAACTGCTTATTGACTCATACCAGTTGAGTACTCCTTCTTCTAAGGCTGATTCCATTATTCCATCTATGTTACTGTTGGTTATGTGTAACTCTTGAGTGAAGTTTACTTTTGTTACTTCATTGTTATTATCTATAGAACCATTAAACTCTACTTGCCTACAATGTTCCTTTTCAGCTGTTACAATACTTCCAACTTTTCCAACCATTCTATCCTCAATTCCCTCTGTTCCTGTTTCTGCTGTTCCAACTGTTCCCTTCTGCCTTTGTTCCTCTAGTTCATATGTCCATGTGTGGTCTGATACATCCTGTCCATCTGATTCACCAAATTCTACATAGTCCTCTATAATTCTTAAAGCATCATTATAACTTTTACTATTGGTTACCCTATCCCACATCTCAAGTGCATCATTTGGTTTATTGCTTGCTATTAAACTATTCCTTGCTATACTCAAAAGATTAAAGATATTTCCATTCGCACCTATTAAAGGAGCTACTGGCTTTCTATTGTCCATATTTCACAACTCTCCTTCCTTTATAATATTGGGTTGGTATTATATAGCATCATCATTTTGTATTGCAAGGTATTTCTTTTTTAATTTTATATTGAAATCTGAACTTACATCTCTTTCAGTGTGTGAGTATATATACATTTTAAGTTTACTTGTAAGTATATAATTTTTATACTCTTTGTTATCTATTTATTAATTATCGTAGTGGTCTTATTTTAATAGTCTTATTCTCATTCCTATCATGTGTATGTAAATGAAAAATCTGCCTACCTATTGAGTAGACAGATCTTGTCAATTATTTAAACATCCTGAACATTCCTTGAAATGCACTTATCGTTCCACCAATAGTTAATACAGCTAATGAGCTAAGTGCTATCACTCCAAGTCTAAAGTATTTAGTATCATCTTTCATTAACTCTCTTCCTATTGTACCCCATGCTGTCCCTTGATATCGTTTAGTAGCATCCCATATCCTAGATTTATAGCCAGGACTTAATTTATTGAAGTTTTTATTTCTTGATGCTGACATCACATCTAGCTGTGATTTATACCTTGCCTCCTGCATTTTCTTTTTCTGTTCTTGATTTATACGGTAATCCATGTAAATACTTCTATCAACTCTTACACTACCATTACCAATTAAATTGATGGTTTTCAATGACCTTGAGTATTCAAAAAATGTTAATAATGGATCATTATACAGTTCCACTGCTCTTTGAAATATTATTGCATCTACAGTAAACTCTCGAACATTTCTAAATCTTTTTAGTAATGTTTTAAAATCTACTATGTCTTCTATTCTTACGTCAGCATCTCCACCTAATATACCATCCATTATAACCATTCTATCGTTTACTTCAATATAATCGCTAGTTATAGTTATTCTAGTTACCATGTTAGCTTTAATGCTATTACATATTGATTCAATGATAGATTCCCATCTCCTTTTAAACTCATATCTTGAACCAGCCATTGTTCTGAAAACGAAATTCTCGTACTTCTTATCAACTTTATGACTCATACTTGCTTTTATACTGTTTGATTTATCTAATTTGTTTATATTATTTATACTATTGTACATTGGTTTTTTACCATTAAAACTCTTTCCAATAACTCTTCCTGCTGGCTGTTTATTCCTTACCTCTTGATATGATGAATCTACATTTTTTACTGCTGGCTCTTCTGCTGGTTTGAATTTTCTTATGTCTTCATGTATTTTTTGCTTAACTTTTTCTTGTTTTTCTATGCCTGAAACTAAATCAATGTATTCTTCCTCACCATCTTCTATATTTTCAGTGCCAATACTATCGAAGTCCAGCTCCTCTATACCATTTAAACTTTCATCATCAAAATCAAATATTGTTGATCCTTCACTATTTGATGTAATTCCTTTTTGTCCTAAAGATATATCTTTTCTTTTTGCCTCAACTATATCATCCCATGACCATAAATGTTCTACTCTACATGAACATATATAGTCATACACACTGTTTATACCTTCAGTTCCAATTACTCCATAATATCTAAGTGCCTTATCTGTAATATCATAAGCTCTCTCCATTGAAAGTCTATAGTTATCAATCCAGTTACTTCCTGTAAGCCTACCTATTTGATCCAATGCTCCCTCAAATCCTATTGCTCTTGTTAGTGCTGGATCTCCCCTAAAATACTTGTCCCTAAATTCTTCTTCATTTGCTACTTTTCTTACACGGCTCATCATATCTTTAACAAATGCTCCGTCTTCATTTCCACCAGTTACTTCTTTAGGGTCACTTTCATTAAGTACTAACAATGGTTTAAATGTCTTAGCTGAATCAGTATCCGTATCAGTTGAATCTCCAATACCAAAATGGAAGTACTTATCATATAAATCATATGTGGTTTCACTCTTACCTTTTTTCATTCCATATAATCCATTGTAACTTCCTTGTCTACCAAATAATTTCGGTCCTCTTTGAAGTAAGAATCCCTTTGCAAACTGCGTAGCTGCATTTAAACCTTCAACCTTGTATTTGTCTACATTGGTATGCTGTGTTAATGCGACTGCTTTGATACCACTTCCAAACACTCCAATGTCGTTACCTATATAAGATTGTAGTACACCATTTACAAAATTCCTTATAGCTAGTATTTCATTTCCCTTTTCTTGCTTTTCTTCTTTACTTAAATTCTTTGCTTTACTTTCTTCCATGTTTAATCTAGTTCCAAGTGTAGTCCCTTGTTGTACAATTATCTTATATACTTCGTCAAACACTACAAATAAGTTACCGTATGGTCTTCCCATTTCTGTTTTATAATACTCTACAGCCATTAATATAGTCATCATAGTCTTTAAATATATCATTATACCTATATTACTTGTTAATATGCTGTTAGCATCTTTCTCACGCATTTTCATTTCTGCAATTGCTGCATAAGGAGCTCTAAATGGTTTTTTATCTACGTCTGTCACACCTTTATATTGTATTCCATCAATTACTACTGCATTTTCAATTCCATGTTTTTTATTCAAATTCCACAGTAATGAAGCCATATCAGGTTTACCATCCAAGTAGAATAATGGTGTACCAGTTCCTATAATATTAAGTAACATATTAAGTGTCAGTACACCTTTTCCTGACCTTGACCAAGCAATAATAGGTAAAAGCCAGTTTACAAAAGGTGCTGTTACTATTTCATTATTTAGGTCTGTTCCTATAATCATATTGTCTACCGAGGGTTTAAATGTTCCCTCTTGCATGTTACATAGCAATTCACCCATAAATTGAGGTACCGCCTGATAACCTGCCATGTTTGTATATATTGACATTGTAAATGAATATCCATTATCTGATATGATTGGTTCTCCTACTACTAATTTTCCATTTGCTAATGCTTGATGTGTTTTTTCTCTTTTAATTAGATTATTATAAAATAATGTTGCTACTTTATTAGTTTTACTTGTATCCCCACAACAAATTCTAAGCTGCATACCAAGACCGTTTTTATAATTCATAACCATGATAGAAGTTATATAACCACTTAAACGTTCATACATAGCAGTGTCTGAACCTGTTTCTTCTAGCTCTATTGCTATTTCCTTAATTTCATTTTCCATCTTTTTAATGAGCTCTGAACTATAAGCAGACCAACCATTTTTAAATGCATCCGGAGAAATACTACCACTTACAATTCTTCTTTGAAACAATGGGTGATATGTGTATTTCCTAATGTTCTTTGAATCATCACTTACTTTAGCTACTATTGGTATTCCACTCTCTTTACATGCACTTAGAAATTCTTCGTATATTCCATTTGCTATAATTTCATGATTTACTGTAGTCCTATTACTAAGTCTTAGTACACCACAATACTTCCGTGTTTCCCCATCACTTAAAATAGTTTCCCCAGGAACAATTAATCCATTTACTATTTCTATACCGTTCACATAGTTACCATACAAGTCTTTCCATACATCTAATAGCCATGATGAAATTTTATTCTTGTATGAATCATGAATTTTAGGATAATATTTTTCATCTATAGTTCTACTTTTTACTTCCTCTGCCTCACTCTCATCAGCTGGTGTCTGTTCAACATTGACTTCTTTATTATTCAAAGGTTTTTCATTATCTTCTTCATCTTCACCTAAGTAATTATCAAAATCATCAATTTCAATATCTGTTGGTTCACTATTTACTTGTGTATTCTCTACATCTCTTTCTCGTCTACTTACAGGTATTTCATGTTCTATCTCGTCTTCATCTAAATAATCATCAAAGCCGTCAATATCAAATTCTGATTCGTCATCATTATCTAAGTAGTCATCAAAGTCCCCTTCGATTTCTATTTCTAACGAATCCTTTTTATTGTTGAACTCTGATAGTGCTTTATTAATATTATCTATGCTACTATAATCATTTCTTGTAATACCACACTTATTACAAAGTGCATCAATTAAACCTTTATCTGTTATTAATTTTGATAAATTCAAATGTTCCATTGCACTTCTACGTATAAATTCACTACCAGCTGACAATTCCATCCTTAACCAGTTTACAATGTTTGAAGCAAGTAATACCTTGTATGATTCAGCATGATCACTAATAAACTGATATAAATCTTTAGTGCTTAATATTTCAGAAAGTATTTCATACTTCTCTAATATTGCTCTTTTAATTTCTTCGTTCCCAATTATTTTTTGTAGTTCTCTCATCTTTGCTATAAATCTATTATCTACACTATCATCTGATTTTCCACCAATTATGCCTTCAGCTTGAGATTTAGTAAGCGTTGATAAAGCAACATGAAATATCATTTGAGCATTATTAAATCCAGATTCATTGATTATATTATTTATTTCTTTCTTTACCTTATCTGTAACATTTGTATTAAATACTTTTTCAGTATTTTTATGCTCTATCTTACTATCTCTTTTCTTTCTAGCCTCTTCTAACATCACTTCCTGTATATTTTTAAAGTAAGGTTTTAATATCTCTAAATCAAACTTATAAACTCCATCTCTAATTGCAAAGTTCCTATTTACTCTTTCAATGTCATCAAACAATGTATTTAAAATAATTACACTGTTTGATTGCTCGATTAACCTTTTATTAATTTCATTCTCTATCCATAGGGCTGTAAAGTCTTCAGTACTTCCATTTGATTTACCCTTATCATATTGACTGTTTATAACCTGTTCAAGATTTGAAATCATTGATATACATTTTAACCTTGGATATCTTTCTCTAATTGATTTAATATTCCCACCATTAGCATCCTCAAATATTCTTTGAGGTAAATCACTTTTAATTAAACGACCGCCAGAATTATTAATGATTGACTGTAACAGTTGTGCTGCTTCTGGAAATCTATTTTGAATATCATCCGATAATAACAGAGTCCAATCAATGTATATTTCTTCTATATTACTTATTACCCAAGGTTTAGAGAATACTTTAAGTATATTACCAGTAAACCTTTCCTTTTCATTGTTTACGAATATATCTTTTATGTTTTCTTTTTCTAAAGATGATACGTTCCAACATCCATTTACATCTGGCTTACCAGATTTAATTATTGGTTTATATGTTTGAACTGATACTTTGTTTGATGTAATAAAAACTCTTCTAATATTAGTTGGTGATGAATAATTTCTCTGTCCAATCTCCATTAATTTAGCATTTTTTGATATTTCTACATCACTTCCTAGTAATTCTCCTTGGTAACCTGCTATATGTGTATATAACACTATGTTACTATCTTTAATACACGGTTTATTTACATGTTTTATAAGCATAGAGCTTAAATTAATTGCCATATCCATTACCTCCTTTATTTCACTTAATTTCTAATTATTCAACTTCTAGTATCATCCTAAGATATCTACTTTTATATAGATGATATATTTTAAATCAGTCATTGTTACCTGAAAAATCAACAGTCCTTTTATCATTGCTTTTATGTATTTATAAATAAAAAATCAGCCCTACAATATATAGAGCTGATAGATTTATTTCATGAATTATGCCAATCCTTGTAACACGTTTAGTATGCCTGATACTATTTTCAAGGCTATATCTGTTATTAACGTAATATTTCCAGTTAACAAAATAAACATGATAATTGTTAGGAAGATATAAGCTGCTACCCTTTTCTTAAAGTATACAGCCCAAGGTGACTTGCCATTTCCTTCAGTTACAGTTGAGTTTACTGCGTATTGTGCATCATCTGTTACCCAACGTAAGCTTATATCTCCGTTTGCACCCTTTTTGGTCATTACTGAGTTTCCACTTGCTTTCATGTCCTCGCATTTATTTCTGAATATTGGGAAGGCTATGTAGCATATATCTAATGATGAACTGATAGCCATCCCGAACATAATGAATGTCGCTATAATACCAAGTGCTATATTGATTAGAGGAGCCAAATCACTTAATATTACCCCTGCACTTTCTGTATCTGCTGTTATCTCTAAATTATTTACTAGTCCCTCCATCTTTTGAGTTACTTGAGTATTGTTTGAAGCCCTATTTATTGAAGCCCCTAAACTTGAATCATTTGTACTACTCCAATAAACTATTGCTCCATCGTTTAATACTAGCATACAATAATCACCAGATGGTGCTGTTGTAGATAGTTTTCCTTTAACATTCATATCAGTTGATTCAATATTATCTCCATCTACAGTAATGTTTGATTTTAGCCATTCTTGCTGCTCCTGCGTTAAATTGCTATTTACTTGAGCTGCAAATGCAACTGTAGACATGCCTAACACCAAAATCATTGTTACCATAAGTACTAATGACGTTTTTAATGTATGTTTCATTTGAAATCCTCCTCTCCATTAAATCATTTGACTTATTCTTGATATTCCATCTACTAAAAATTGAGCTAACGTAAAACCTAGGTTTGTTAATGCTCCAGTTACAGCAAGTGTAATTAATATCGGAACTATTACTAATACAACTGTCATATCTTTAATGTATAGTTTAAAAGGACTTACAGCCTTGCCATCAACTCCAACGGTATTCTCACCTGCTACTGCGTTAAGAGCTGCATTAGATACTAACTGTACTCTTCCAGATGCATTAGGCTGTTGTTGAGGACTAGCTAAACTCATATTACTTTGCATTCCTCCAATGCCACCCATTCGATTCATACCAGCTCTATTCATTCCCAAGCCTCCACCTGTCATTCCTAAGCTGTTTGGTAATCCACCTGCTCCTGCTTGTGCATTTCCCATATAACCATTACCTAAAAATGTTCTTGTAAATGGAAGTGCAATAAATGCTAAGTCCATCACTATTCTCAATGCAAGTAATATTGTAATTAGATAAGATAATACCTGAACTATAAATGCAACAACAGTTTTAGCTCCAGATGTTATGTTTGATACACCTTCAACCTCTGCTGATACATTTGCTGACCCCTGTAAACCATCTATAAACCCTTTATTTTCATTGTATATATCTGGTTTACTTACAGTCTCTTGCTCATTTATGTCTATTCTACTCTCATCTTCTTGTGTTTGTACTTGGCTTTCTGTAGTATTTATTAACTCATCTAATGAGGGTTCTCCAAAAGCTACCATAGTTGAACATAGAAGAATTACAACTACTAACAATGACAAAATCTTTTTCATAATGCCATACCTCCTTCTTTTATTAAATCAATTTAATTTCTTTTAATTCGACTTTAAGATATATAGTAGGAACATTACTTTTAATCATTTGTTTGTTTTAATTCATCTAAAAGTACTCTTCTATTTGATTTGACCTATTATTTTATCTACCTGCTGACATAAATAAAAATCTGCCTACTCTTTTTTGAATAGACAGATCATTTAACATTCCTCCGTTTACATATTCATATCGTTCATATCTTCTTTTTCCATGTTCTTTCCTCTTTCTATTTCAGCATCTATCTCACTAGCCCCAGAGTTCTCTATGTCTACATCTACATTATAGCTGTATGTTGTAGAATCGTATTCTGTCTGTGTCCTAGCATTAACGTTTTTAGGATGACTATCACCTGTAACCTCAGCCTCTAAACTTCCGCTTTCCACAGTAACAGTAGTTGTATTCTGACCTTTAGACCCACTACCCTTAATACTTTGAGTACTTGAACCTCCGTCATCCTTACCTGCTCCCCAGTTCGCAATCTTAGAACCTACAGAATCGAATTTGTCCGCTATGTTAGATGTTGCAAGTTGTGCAATCTCCGCATAAACTTCAAATCCCATATCCCTAAAGTTCTTGAAACAATGGTTAAGCATTTTATACATTCCTATAATGTATACAATACTAACTACAATTATGATTATAAAGCACCATACTGGATTTCCTACACTTACTTGTACTGATTGAACTGTTAATACTTCATCAGTAGTTGTTATTGCCATCAATCCACTGAATACCCCATAATACACAAGTGTCATTACCAAGAATAGTAAGTTACTCACCGCGTATCCAAGAGAAATCCTCGCCTTAGTTTTGTGTCCAGATATTATTGCCCTTATGATAGAGAACAATCCAAGATAGAATATAGCTGCTAGTACTACATTTCTGAATAGTGGTATAATGTAACAACATAAGAATGCTGATGCTAGTAGCAGTATAGCTGTGAATATATCACTGTCCTCTACAACACTTTTCATTGTATCCCCTTGTATATAAGTTACATCCTTAGTTATATTAATCATTAACATTTTCATTACACTGTCGAATGAAATTGCTCTAAGGTCTATACTATTTGGGTACATTGCCTTTGCTCCACTTAATAGTCCAGTCGGACTAAACTCTTTGTTAAACTCCATTAATGTATTGAGTGCCATCTGTCTTAATATAACTTCTTTATTCATTCCATGTGTATTAGCATAATTTAGAAGTAATGTCCAACTTCTTGATACATTCTTATTAATGTTTATACACTTCAATTCAACAAGTGTTAAATCTGCCTCTGATAGTCCAGATTCTACTCTCTGTGCCTCACTAAATACCATTGGTCTACTTGCAGGATATGTGTCTGGCATTGCAGGGTTTAATACTTTATAACTGTTTCCACTCGAATCTCTAACAGTAGTTGGTTCTGTATACATAGAATTTTCCATTATCTTTACGACCCAATTACTTCTGTACATCCAAGACTTATTATTGTCTTTATATAAATCGTAACCAGATATTTTTGAATCTCCAAGTAATCCACTTTCTCCGTCCGTTCCACCAGTAGTCAACATCATCTGATATAAATATGGTATTGTATTCCTAAATAAACCTTCTAAGTCTGATATATCTCGTATATTACCACTATCATAGCTGTGCATGAATGATTTTCTGACTTCTCTATTATCTCCATTAATTACATATGTTCCTTGTAAGTCTCCAACTATTTTTCCAAGTGTATCACTTGATTGAAATGTATCTTTAACATTTTGGTAGAAGTAATGAGCTGGATTTTCAGTAGTCCATAAATATCCATACTTCTGATTAATTGTACTTCTATCTGATCTTATATATTGACCCGCAATTCTCTCCAATTCACTACTTAATCCAGTAAATGTACTTGATTGTATTTGATGCAACGAATTTTCAACATATTTATCAAAAGATTCTTTACCAGAGTACGCTCCGCTGAATCCAGCACTTCTTGATAGTATATTTGAATTTCCTTCAAGTAGATATCCATAAGTATGCACTATATCTTTTCTATCTTTTTTAATTAAATTTCCATTTGTAGTATCTTCTGTATAGTATGACATACTTGACCATTTTTCGTTTGCATAATCTTCTGGATATTGATAGTCTGGAAAATGACCTCTTATGTTTGATATTAGTGTATTAGTAGCAGTATATGAGCCTACACTCATTCTAGCGTTAACTGTTGGAGTACCAGCTGCATCCTCTTCTTTATAGAACCAGTACATATTTGACATATCATCAAATAAATCTCCTGCTGGAATATACACATAATCCGCTGATCCGTCATTAGCACTGAATTGTCTCATTAACATTGGTAACATCCATCTAGCAGATCTTAATGTCTGCAATGCTGCGTAGTTTCCAGAAGCAGTTTCTGTTATCTTTCTAGAAATATCAGTTCTTAACATTATCGATCTATCAAGATGTACTACATTTAATGTTTTGACCATACCTTTTACTTGTGCGGATTCCTCTTCTGTTAGATTACCATTATCAGTACTGTCTAACAAATCTTTCTCCATATTAGCGTTATTTATTGCTTCAGATACACTCCAATAATTCATCTTGCCGTTAAACATCTGTTGAACGTACTTGTTAGCTACGTATGGTACTACCTCTCCTGTCGCAGGTATTATTAATATTGAATTTATAACTACTACCGTTGTTATTAAAAACCAAGATATCTTCCTACTTCTCAATAAACCCATAATTAATACTATTATCATTACTGCTGCAATAATTATTATAGCTATAGTTGGATATATCTCTATGAACCAACTGGTAAATATATTGTCCGAATATGAATCTATATTCAGGAATCCAGTTGCATTTCTTGTAGCTAAGTTGGAATTTATTGAAGAATAATATGACGAAGCATTCCCATAAACTATGTTGCTATAATTTCTGTATACCCAGTCCGTCATGCCTGACATCATTAAATCTGTTCTGTATTCTCTACCTTCAGTTGGATGTAGCATTAAATAAGTATAGTTTAATACATCTTTTTTCTTGTCCTCTTCGGTTCTAACACCTGCAATTGACATAATATCTATATTCAACACATCAGAATTACCATCAAATATTCTAGGGTTAAATTCACTTGTCATGATTGGGTCTTTTCCCAATTCTTTTTTAAGTGTTACACCATACCAATCTAAATAAGTCATATAAATAAATGATGACCATTGAGCAAAGTCCGTACCATCTCTAGTACCAAGTACATTACTTATATTTATCATAGTATCACTAACTGGATATGCCTTTACCCATCTCTGGAATACTGAATCCTCACTCTTATCAGATGAATACTTAACAGTTACAGCATTCACTCCACTATACTTTACATCTCCTATCTTTTTAAAAAAGTCACTAGAAGAAGGAGCACTTGTTCTCATTAAATTACTTGGAGACGGTAAATTTACAGAGAACAAATCCGAATTATTCACAATAAAGCCCGAGGCTAAATGCGATATATTTCCATTTACACTTCGTAATGAATTATCCCTAAGTTCGCTTACACTTTTACTGCTATTCAGTATATCTTCTACCATTTTCCTATCTAGTGTACCAGCAGTTGTAGGTATACTGCCTTTATAAACATTGTACATGAATGTCGGAAATAATCTAGCTGCTCCAGCTGTATTTATCTTGTTACCATCCAATCCTTTATCTGCTTGAACTGGAATTATAACTGCATCATTTAGTAATGATATTTCTTTATTGTCTGTCATTACCTTACTTAAAATTTGAGCTTTAGGATTATCTAAAACTACATTAGATATCATAGTACTTGCCAACGCCGTTTGCTCTATTGCCTTCTGTATTTCTGAATCTAATTTATCAATCTTAGAATCTGAAAGGTTTGAAACCTCAATTTTTAGTGCGTAATCTCCTGTTAGATTTTGTATATCTAAATCAAATAGCTTTTTAACCATAGCACCATAATTTATTTCAGCTGATCCTGCCCCTAGAAAAACTGTTCCTTTTTCACTAGCTATTATATCTTGCAGTATTATTGTATCTAAGTCAAAATATAGATTGACTGTTCCAGATTTGATACCATTTATCCTTGAGCCAAATGCAGGTACTCCACTTTTATCAGGTTTACCACTATCAGTTCCAGTACTAGAGCTAAATGGATTTAAGTATCCCCATGTACTCCATGTTATTTGTTGACCAAGTAGTTGTAAGTTTTTAGAGTTAACAGAACCTAAATACCCATTGAATATTAGTGAATTTATAAGATTTATCTTTGGGGTATCTGTTATATATTGATTAGCTGACGCTGGTATTAACATTCTATTTGAATCTTTATATTTTACTACCAAGTTACCGAAACAATCCATATAAACTGGTAAACTACTAGCTTGTTTCCACATAGTGTTTAACTCATCCGCAAAATCATCAGATAGGTCACCACATAATATTTTACCAAACCATGCATTTAATAATTGAACATCCCAGCTATTAGTGTAATCAAACACTGTTTCATATTTGTTATCTAATCTCTTAACTGCAAAGGTAGGTAATTTACCTTTATCAAATGTATAAATTGTTTTATAACCTGACATCGTATTCCATGTTTTAGCTAATAAATTAATTGAACCATCTAAGTTAGATACTTTTATATATGTATCTCCATCATCTTCTTTTGTCTGAAATATAAAGTCAGCTAGTGTAGCTTGTCTGTATACTCCATCTGATATTACGTTACCATCTACTTCAGATGTTGCAGTATCTTCATCATCTAAGCTTGCTAATGGATTTTCTTGTCCTCCAGCATTTTGAATTCCATTAATACCACTTACTTCTGTGTGTTTTACATATACTTGTTTGATTTGACCCATTTTCTGTTGTGTTATAGCTGAATCTAATAATGATTGTAATACTTTAGCATTTGCAGGGTCAGATCCACTACCGAATTGAAGTGCTTTGTATCCAGACCCCTTACTGCCAGAATTACTATTAGCGTTAAATGCTGAATTATAATCGTCTATAAGAGGTGTTGCAAAGTTACTTAGAAATACTCCCCAAGCTATCATTTCCCATTTATTCCAATCATCCGCTACAAAGTTACTATTTAATATAGGTGAACCTAAAGCCTTATTCGTTCCTAGCTGGCTCGAATAATTATTATAAGCAAACGCTGTTACGCATGTTTGCAAAATAGCTATAACAACTAAACCAGCTGCTAATGTCCTCTTGAATATATCTCTTATCCTCACTTTTCTCACCTCCAGCTAAACTAGGTATGTTTCCATGAAATAAGATACTAGTTTTGCAATGCCACCAAATGTCTCAATTATCCAATATCCCATGTCCATGTATGGAATCATTACACAAGTCGTACCTAATATACACATGACTAATGATTTGAAAACTAATCTTTTTATTGTAACAGGTTGTAGTTTATCCGATTTACAGTGTAATTCTTTTAATTCTTCCTTTTCTACCTTCAAATATCCAAATGATAATTTATTTAGTATTTCAGTCTCAAATAATCTATCTGACATCCAACCAATAATCAAAAGTGTAGAATATCTTAATAATATTGCTCCTATTAAAACTATTGAACTTTCAAATACTATCTCTACTGTTGAATTATGAATTCCATAGAATATATCCATTATACTTTGAAGTTCTACAACATTTATTAACCCGAATCCCTTAATATTTGTTATCCAGTTTATATATAACGTTATTACCACTTGAACAACAAGTATTACAACAGCAAGTAAACTTATCACTCTTTTATCCTTCATCTCCATTACCTCCCTAAATTATTTTTCTTTAATTGATTTGTATGTTATCGAGTATGAATACTACTTTTTCATATTCTGTGTTTCTATTTTCATTAAATGTTAATGATAATAATAAAGGGCATACTTCCTGTTTTCAAAAGTACACCCTTTTTAACGTCCGCTATTTATTAAAATCACTTCCACCTGCTTTACTTACCTGTAGTTTGTTTGCCTTTTCTAATGTTTGATTTCCATCTTCTTTGCATGTGAATCTTAATAATATAGGTATTCCCTTACTTTCAGGATCACTTATTGTTGCCACTAGTCCTAATGGTGTATAATCAATCTTTATGTTTTCATCTTTCCTACAAACCATTTGAAGTACTATTGAAATATATCTGAAAGCCAGCACATCATCAGATGTTATTCCATTTTCAATCTTGTTTAACACTTCATATTCTGATCCTTGGATATCTAACCTGTTATTACTCATTCTTCTGTAAGCATCTGTACTATCAAAAACGAATTTTCCTAAACTCTGCATTATATAAATTCCAATTGCATAGATTGTCTTTTCTTTTTTACCAAGGTTTTCTAACATTCTTGAATCAATTCCTAGTACTTCATATAGTTCTTTAGTTTCATCTAGCTTTACCTTAGTCTCTATACGTACCCCATTAACCTTTGGGACAGTTTTATTAACTGTCCCTTGTTCTTCATCCACTTTCCCTTTAAACTCTCCTAGACTTATCTGGTGAGTCTTAAGAACATCAAATATCTTACCCATATCCTCAAATTCTCCTAGGCTAATCTGGTGAGCCTTAAGAACATCAAATATCTTACCCATATCCTCCCTCCTAACTACTGTTTTTATATTACTTGGTTATATAATTCACTTGACTTTAATTCATGGTATAAACATTTAAACTCTATAACATTTTCTATGACTGATTGATTTTTATCTCTACGTGAGTATTGTCCAACTCTTTTGTGTATTTCCTTATGCATCTCTTCTGGAAGTAATAAACAAACTTCTACCCTATGATCAAATACACTTATTTCGTGATGTACCTGTAACCCTGTTTTCTGATTTATAATTTTCCCTGTTCTTAAGGTGTGTATTATCGATTCAATATTAGTGCCACTTTTAGTGTTATAACCTAATTTTTTTACTAGTTCATTTGTCCCTGTTCTAGTTCTTATTCTTCCACTACCTGTACAACTGTCATCCATATGAAAACTGAATTGCCTTAGTCTTTTTATAAGGTCTATTTCTTTTCCATCTGTTCTTTGAATATATTTATTGATTATACAATAAGCTCCGTAATCTAAGTTCTGTGCTACTCTTACAATACAAGTGTTAGTACCATTAATACCAAAGTATTTATTGGTTCCAATCCTGTTTTCTCCTAAATCCTCTAAAGCTCCCATGTCAGCTACTTCTCTCATTACCTCATTATTAATTATAAGGTAGCAATCCTTCATTGTTTGAGTTATTTGTTTTTTTCTCATAGTATTCTTCCTCCATTTGATTTTGAATTTAAACTATTAAAAGTCTCCTTAACATTTAATAATTTATATTTATATCTCTTTTATATGCTTCTTTATATGTAGAACCTTGTTTCAATAACGCTATACTTTTTATTCATATAAGTTTATATTTAATTTACATAGTCCTTTTTAGGTTTAATTTCTACCTGTTTTGTATAAAACAAAAGGTATCATGAAGTTCTAATAAACCTCATGATACCTTTTATGTGACTTTAGTGACTTATTTCATAATCCATAAGTACTCTTCTTTATCAAATTTTCTTGTTTTAGTTGAATTAGTGCCACTCATAAATACCCCTAGATTTATTTTCTTTGCACCAGCCTTCTCTAATGGTAAGTAGTCTTCACAGCTCCATACTAGGGGATCATATCCACTTAAAATCCATGACCTACACTCTAAAAGTTCCCTCACTAATTTTTGATGGTCTTCCCTTTTCCACTCAAGGTCATAAATATCAAGTGCTGCTTGGTTTCTCGTTATTGGGTGATAAGGAGGGTCTATATATTTCACTACCTTTGGATCTGCCCCATATTTCTTTAGTAGTGGTTTATAATCTCCGTTTATTATTTCTATATCTCTAAGTGACGAACTATTTTTTGTTAGCTTTTTTATTTTTCTAAAGTACTCTTTTTCAATTTTTTTAGAATCCTCATCTGTCTTTCCTCTCAAATAACTTTCTTTTTGACAATTGCCCGACCAACTTAACATCGCTGCCATGTATGTAAATGCTGCTGAAAGTAGCTCTGGTATATCTTCCTTACTCTTATTGTCTATAGCATATCTATAAAGTTCTTCATCTCTACCTAATTTTAATAATAGTGTTCTCAACTGTTGTACCTTGATTGGATCTTTTACACAATTAAACAAGTTACATAGTCCTCTATCATACTCATTGTATATCTTTCTACCAAACTCATAAATGTCACCGTCCATCTCAAACATAGGTAGATTAAGTATATTTCTTCCTCCACCACCTGTTAATTCAATAAATGTATGACATCTATTTTCTTCTGCTATTTCCTTAATATATTCATTGATATAAGGTACTTGTTTATATTTACCGCCGTGCTTTTTAATAATTGAAACTCTATGTCCTCCAGATGAATGTCCCCCATTATTTATAGTAATGCCTCTAAAATTTCCTATTCCACTAATATTTATTCCTTTGAATGCTTCAATTCCAGTTATCATGTCTTTTTCTTTCTCCTTTCATCCCTTCATACTTTCAGAATCATTTAATAATCTTTCTAAACTGTTGGGTTATTTTATCTTACATGTTTCTCCATATAAACACGTTATTACTTAAATATTAATTGAAATGAATAGACTCGAGCGTAAAACTCAAGTCTATTCATTTACTACTTAAATGTCCTCTAAAGCCTTGAAATCAATTATATACACTTGTCTTTGCTTACCATCTAATTTTATTCCTGATGTATTCTTGCTTGTAATTCCATGACTTCCACCAGATAATATATATCCTTCAGCTTTCCATGCCTTAATAAGTTTTGTTCCTTTATTACTTCCAATGCCGATATCCCCTGCACTACCTTCAGCATCATTCATTCTATTAATAAAGTCGAAATATCTATCTGGTGTACCGTCATTTATAATATGATTAAATGCTGCTGTCTCAATTATTAACTGCTTTGATTTATTAGTAGACTCATAATCATATATGCCAAGGCACTCTGCCCTTTTAAACTCTTTCAGAGTCTTAAAGTACCTTTGATTACCATTTATATATTCATGTAATCTCTTTAACTCTACAAGCACTTTATTTGACTTCTCAAATGCCTTATTTATTTGTTGATTTAACATCTCAAGTAGTTTATCAATATCTATGTTTAAATCAAAACACTCATTTACTAGCTGTGCTGTAAATATAATTACTGCCATTCTCTTTGCTGCACGATGATTAATACCCTTTTTATTGCGTATAACTCTTACAGTAGCTAAGTATTCATCTACTAATGTCTTGGTATTATATCTACCTATTATATATTTAGCAAACTCTTCTCCAGCTTCTCCATAATTGGTATCCATGAATTCATCTAATTGTTCTGCATGTTCACCACTGTCAGTAAGATCATTATTACACTCTATCTCTATAAACCTATAGTAAGCACCTTTCTTAGTAGTATCTGAAATGGCATCTGCAATGCTTTCTTCTGTGCTCATTACTATAGGACAACAGTATTTCTTATCTTCCTTATCATGACATCTATGTTTAACATCTCTATGTGATAAAGCCATAATTTCATCTATAAGTTTATTCTTATCTGACTTCTGATTAACATCATATCCTGCTATCTTATCATCCATAATATAAGGAATTATTCCGTAGCTTACCATAGATAGTTCTGAACTTGCCTTTGTCTCATTAAAGTTCCTTATTAAATCTTGAGGATTACCAAAAGGTGTTAAAGCTAATTTACTTGTAGTCGTTTTACCCTTAGATGTCTTGCCTGTATAATTTAAAACTATATTACATTCTTTTATCTTTTCAATTTCCAATGCTTGAGTTATAAACCCAGTAAATCCTGTTATCAATGCTGTCTCTAATTTTGGATTGTCTACTACAAGCTCTCTAATACCTTCTACATAGCTTTCTAATGTACCTTTCTTAGCAATCTTATCTTTTAATTCCCCACAATATTCTGATCCAAGCGATCCATCCTTTGTATATATATCTTGTAATCTTATCTCTTGCTCAATTTTACCGTCATCCGTTTCTATACTATCCCATCCAATGTTACAATGTTTTTTAATGAATTTATGTTCCTGTCTTATTTGAACATTAATCCAGTTTTTAAATTTCTCACAGTTCGCTTGTCCAAGTAAATAACCTGCTGCGTTAAGTTCCCTAAGTAGCTTTGAGGCTGTTTGCATATTATAATCTTTTTTTCTGATTATTTTTCTACCTCTCTTGAAGCTTACATCAAAGTATACTGCTCCATCTTCTGAACCTTCTTTAAAATAGAAGTCAAATTTTAAACTTCCATTCATAATGTCTTCAGGTGTTTGATTAATATTACCTGTCTCTCCGTTTCCAGTATTACTGCTCTCTGTTATATATCCATTGCTCTCCATTACCTCCGTTAATGCTTTTTCCGTAAATTCCTTTAAACCTTTCATGTACGTATCCTCCTTAAATTTGTGTTAAGTTATTTAACTTATAAAGTTGATAGCTACATGTACTTTTCATCTGTTGGGTATAAAATCAACTTTCTTAAGTTTTTTAACTTACACCACGAATACACACAGGATGTTCATGACTGTTGGGTATAAAAAAGAGCCTAACAAAAGTTAGACTCAATTCTAATATGTTTAATTATTAATATCACACACTATAATACTGCTTTATAAATGTCTGATGTTAGATGGTCATATAATTCTTTCAATTCTGATGGTGTTTCTATTACAATTACTGCATTCATTGATTTAGGGCTATTATTTGTATTGTTTAAAATATCCTTAACATTAGTTGATGCCCCCATTAAACCGTACTCAAAGTTTTGCCCTCTAATTATTCCAATTGTTTTTTCTAAACTTTTCCTTGCTTTTTTATCTACATCAGTATATAAGTCCAATGCAATTTTTCTATAATCAAACGTGTGCCCTTTATTAACTGATTCTTTAGCTATTCCTGTGTTTCCTGTTAATAAATCACCAAGCTTTATATAACTGCCCTTGTTATTATTCTTATAATATAATGATAGGTTCCCACTTGGGTGTATCCTTATTTTCTCGTCCCAATTCTCATATATAGCTGCTTTTGCCTTTAGCTCTAATGCATCTTCTTCAAATAATTGGTCAACTATACTTTCATCTTTAACGTAACCACTTTTACTTGTTACGCTCCAACTACTTCCACCTGTATTAAGAGCTAAATTTCTAGCTGCTTTTACACCTTCCTCGTCTAATACCACTACTGCTGTATATTTATCTTTATCAATATCCATATCACTAAAATTAGGATAATTAAATCCCATAAACCATATCTCTTCACTGTTAAAGAATGATTTTAATCTATATATTGGATTATTTACTCTATGTAATTCTTTATCTCCTATAAACTCATAATTATAATCAAATGGCTCCTCTAGCTTTACTTTTTTGTTATTCATGTAATTATCTGCATCTTCGTTTTTATCAACATTGAATACCTTCATAATAAACTTAGACTTACTAACTACTTCTAAATAATATTCAACGGCATATTTAGTAAAATCTTCAACATCTTTCACTAATACTGCCCAGCCTTTTGATTTTTCAGTAAGTTTTTCATACCAATAATAATAAGCTTTCTTTTCAATTTCTTTTATCTTTTCTTCTTTTACATTAAATAAGCTAGATTCAGTAATACTACGTCTATTCTTTCTAAATCTTTCTTCTTCCTCTTGCTCTTCTGCATTGAGTTCTTGTCTATAATAAGGATATAGGACTGTATATTTGCTTTCATTTATGTTTTTTAATTCTGCAATAGTATTAATTTCATTATCAATATTCTCAATGAGATCATTTGAAATCAACAAGTATTTATAAAGCCTCATATTTTTAATCCTCCGATATTTTAGTTCTACATCTCAATGTAGTTTTTTCTTTAAATGATTCCATACAATACCTGTTATTTTTCAATGACAATTTATTAATCAACAAGTATTTGCAATGTTAAGTATTTATATCAAAATTATACCAATAAACCTATAACCTTTCAATCATAAAGTGCATAACATGACTTTAGTGACTTCCATTTATTATAGTTTTTAGCAAAATAAATGAGCCACATTTCTGTAGCTCCATCTTATATAATGTGAATTAACCCTATTATCTTGTGTTCATACCATCCTAAAATGATTTAATGCTTCAGTTATGAACCTTCCCTTTTCTGGTGGACATTGTGGCACACGTACATCTTTTGATTTTGGAAGATTATAGTTTATGCCCATCTCTATACCTAATTTCCTTTTTACTTGTGAAATATATAGACTGGATACTTTCATACTATGATTTTTTAAAACATAATCCTTTATTTCTTCATAGGTAGCTTTGCTTTCAGCACTAGTAATATCAAGCTCATCAAGATCTATGTCAATCTCAATTCTATCGTCTGGATTTTTTCTGGACAAAAGAACAACCGTCTCAACATGCGGTGTATGCGGAAACATATCCATCAACTGCGCCTTATCTACCTGATAACCGCTGGCTTCTAGTTCTACTAAATCCCTAACTAATGTTTTAGGATTGCAAGATACATAGACGATTTTTTCTGCATCAAAACTGATAATATCCTTCAGTGCCTGGGGATGGATTCCTGCTCTTGGTGGGTCTATGATGATGATGTCTGGTTTTTCTTTTAATTTTTTTACTTCTTCTTTTACATCTCCTGCGATAAAACTACAATTGTTTAAGTTGTTTGAATTAGCATTTTCCCTAGCTGCCTCTACAGCTTCTTCTATGATTTCAATCCCTACTACTTTTTCTGCATTAGGAGCTACGATTTGTCCTATGGTACCCGTACCACAATAAAGATCAAATACAACTTGACCTTTGGCTTCTCCCACAAAGTCTCTTACGATAGAATAGAGTTTTTCTGCTCCTTGAGAATTGGTTTGAAAGAAGGAAAAGGCAGATATTTTAAATTTCAATCCTAAAAGTTCTTCTACTACATAGTCCCTACCATATAAGATATCGGTTTTATCACTTTGAACAATGTCAGCAAGGTTATCATTGAAGGTATGTAAAAAGCCTACAATACCTCCACGTAATTCTAATGCCAATAATTTTTCCACCAAGTCCTGTATATTTATTTGACTCTGTGTCGTCGTTACCAAGTTTATTAGGATTTCCCCTGTAAAATGAGCTTTTCTTATCACCAAATGTCTCAAATACCCTTCATGTCTTCGAGTATTATAATAGGACAAACCCTTTTCTTTAAAATAATCTAGGATTGTTGTTAATAACTTTCTAAAATCCTCATCCATAATCAGACAGGCATCTACTGTGACAATGTCGTAATGTCTCCCTCTTTTGTGCATCCCTAGAGTCAAAGGTCCCCCCTTTTCCTCATCCCCAAAGGAAAACTCCATTTTATTCCTATAATCAAAAGCTGTAGGACTGCCTTCTATACCTAACCACGTATAATTTTTGATAGCAAACTCTTCAAAAAGTCTTTTTACTTGCTTTTCTTTCAATAGTAGTTGTTCCTCATAGGCTACTGTCTGTTGAAAACATCCACCGCAGTTTCCAAAATGCTGGCAAGGAGATTGATCCTCTAATGGAGAGTTCTCTAGTATTTCTAAAACCTGAGCTTCTGCCTGCTTCTTTTTTATTTTCTTGATAGCAGCTCTTACCAATTGACCTGGTATACCATGTTTTACAGTAACTTTTACATCCCCTACATAACCATAACCTTTGCCGCCAAACTCACTATCTTCTATTTTAAATTCTACAATTTCTTTTCTCTTTAGCATCTTTTCACTCCCATTACTTTTCATTGAAGTTTTAATCCATATCCTTAGTTTATGTCATCAAAACAAAAAATATAGTGATCGGTACAACTAACCGTCACTATATTATAGCCTAAGTTTGGAATATAATCAAAAATTTATCATTTATTTGCCTTTAATATATAGGCAGGGGCTAAAAATTCCTTTGTTTCTTCAAACTTCTTTACCAACTGTTCCGTCAATTCCACAAAACCCTTTGTCAAGTTTTCATTTTCCAAATCATTAGAACCTTTGATTAGAGTTTGTTTTTTCTTATCTAAAAACTTTACTGCCATTTCAGCATTAATTTTTTCATTGAATTCCCTCCAATGAATATCTTTAAATCCTACAATGCTTAATCCCTCTTCTAAATCACTGGGATGTATTTCATTAAAAGCAGCCATTGCCTTCAATATGCTAATACTTTTTATGATCCTAAGTCTTTGAGACCAATAGGTATACTCCTTGCTATCCACCGACCAGATAGGCATTTCTTCTGTGATCAGCAATTGACCTCCTGTCTTTAAAACCCTATAAAGTTCTTTTAAGGTTTTCATGACCCGCAGAGGAAACTGTTCTACGGAAGAAAGTGTATAATTACAGATAACTACATCAATGGAATTGGAAGGGACAAAATACAAGTCACTTAAATCTCCTCTTCTTAAGGTTAACTTTTTAAAAATAGGTTGAATATCCTCTTCAATTTCATTAAAGTGACGGTCATCAATATCAACGGAAATCAATTCAGTGTTCCATTTGTTTTCAGACACCTTTTTAGCAATGAGCCTAGTAGTATTTCCCCAGCTAGTCCCTCCTTCTAAAATAGTCTTTCCTTCTAGATTAATTCCCTCCCAAAGAAATTTGTCAGCAGTAACAATTTTATACATGATATCCCTCCTTATTTTCTATATCCTTTTAATATTTTGCATTAATATAGCTTTCTATTAGGGAAGTTCTAATGCCTTCTTTAAATACCCCCTCCTCCTGCAATCTATTTAAAAGACCTGGATTTCTTGAATGTAATATAATATGCTCATAATCTTTAAAAACTACTTCAAACAAGTTTTCTTTTAAATGTGAAGAAGTTACCTTAATATAATAAGCCTCAACATCATAAAAATCTAATAACTCTACTGCCTTTAAAGTACTTTGATCCTTTTTATGATAATAATAGTTTACTTTGTCCAAGTAATCCTTGTGCATTTCAGGATGCTTGTCGTACTTTTTTATTTCCTTCGCCTTCAAATAACAATACTTGGCCATGCTATTATAGTATTGATAGTTGTAAATCGCCTTATTAAAGTTATCTACCCGTTTAAAGGGTTGGATATTCATCTGTTTTATATAAGCATAACCCTCTTCTATATATTCCCTCTTGTTTATATCACCTTTTCTAAACTGGTCTATTAAACTTTGTCTTTGCTGAAAAAACTTTTCAAATATATTTTCACCTTCCACATACTTCACGCTGAACACCCTCTACTGAACATAATGTAAGTACTGTAACGAAAAGGCTCCTAGTAAAGGAGCCTTTATCTTTTCTTTAATTTAATTTTCTTACTTATCATAGAATATGATAAAAATAACGTCATCATTCCTATAAAGTATACGCTCGTCGGATAATTAATAGAATATAAAGTGACGAGGGCCAATATCCCTCCACACATAGTGATAGGGATTCCCATATAAACACCTTCAAACTCCATGATATTATAACGTGCTAATCTATAAGCCCCTGATATAGCAAAAATTACCATGATTAGTATCCCTATAATACCAAACTTTGCTAAATGAAAACTCCATATTAACACTGCTGGTGCAACCCCAAAGGAAATTAAATCACATAAGGAGTCTAGTTCTTTTCCTAATTCACTCTCAACATCTAACTTTCTTGCTAACTGTCCATCTAAGCGATCTGTAAATGCTGCTACTAAAATTAATAATGCTGAAACAGTATAGGATTCATTTATTATACTAACAATTGCTAGGATCCCTAGAGTTAAGTTAAAAAAAGTAAACATATTGGGTATATGTGCCTTTACCTTCACCCTTCTTCCACCTCTATTCCTCTGGATTTTAAGAACTAAATAAAACCCTTTTAAGCTGATTATATTCGACTCTTAATAATATTTTACTGCATTTTACCTAAAATTCCTAGTGCAAATCACAAAAAACTTATGACTATAGATCATGCTTCTACATATCTTATTATAACTTGTGTAAAAATAACTGTAAATGAAAAAGTTTTGTATTATATTTGTTTTATAAGTATATGTATATAAGTAGTATTATTTGATTAATTTAAGGATTATATAAATATAATTATCTGTCAGTTTTTTCTTAGGATTGACGATATTAAAAACCTTGTGATACAATCTAGTTGATCATTAGAAAATTTTACATAACTTAGATAAATCTCCTTATTTAACATTCCCTATATTTAAGCATACTAAAAGGAGTTTACTTATCTATAACTAGTCATTAACACTATAAATAAATTAATATTTAGGAGGAATTAAATATGCCATTAGTTACTAGTAAAGAATTATTTTCTAAGGCCTATGATGGTAAATTTGCCATCGGTGCCTTCAATGTAAACAATATGGAAATCATCCAGGGTATCGTTGATGCTGCTAAGGAAGAAAAAGCCCCTCTTATTCTACAGGTATCCGCTGGTGCTAGAAAGTATGCTAATCCAATATATTTAAAGCATTTGGTTCAAGCAGCTATAGAGGATTCAGGCCTACCTATCGTTTTACACTTAGATCATGGTGAAAGTTTCGAAATATGCAAACAATGTATTGATGACGGTTTTACTTCTGTTATGATTGATGCATCTCATCATCCCTTTGAAGAAAATATCGCTATTACAAAACAAGTGGTAGAATATGCCCATGATAGAGGAGTAGTAGTAGAAGCAGAATTAGGCCGATTGGCTGGTATTGAAGATGCTGTCAATGTTAGTGCTGCAGACGCTGCCTTCACTGATCCTCAGCAGGCGGCAGAATTTGTTGAAAAGACAGGAGTAGATTCTCTGGCTATTGCCATTGGTACCAGCCACGGTGCTTATAAATTTAAAGGTGAGCCAAACCTAGATTTTGAAAGACTACAAACAATTGCAGGGTTATTGCCTGGTTTCCCATTAGTACTTCATGGTGCTTCTACAGTATTGCCAGAGTTTGTAGAGCTATGTAATAAGTATGGAGGCGACATACCAGGAGCTCAAGGAGTTCCAGAAGAAATGCTTCGCAAAGCAGCCTCCATGGGTGTTTGCAAAATCAATATTGATACTGATTTACGTCTAGCTATGACAGCAGCTATACGTAAAAGTCTTACAGAAAACCCTAATAACTTTGATCCCCGTAAATATCTAGAAGGGGGTAGATCGGCTATTAAAGAAATGGTTCGTCATAAAATTGCCAACGTCCTTGGTTGCAATAACTTTCTATAAAAATTATGGCTTTTAGCATACCTAAAAGATAGCTTTAGGTGAAAGAACTAAGCTGTATATAAAAATATAAGTATTTTAAAAAAAGATAAAATGGCGGCCTTTTAAAGGCTGCTATTTTATCTTTAAAAAATTTTATATAACTGAAATTTTAAATAATCACAGGATACTAAATGATAGTGTATTCCATTATACAATCCTTTAATCCCTGTATCATAGAATTCTTCTCCATGTAAATGACCGTAGATTACCATATGTACGTTGTATTCCTCACATATTTCTGTAAATAAAGAGGGCTCATGCTGCTCATTTGTAGGAGGGTAATGTAACATACAAATGATTTTTGTATATCCAGACTTCTTAGCACCCTCTAAAGAAAGTTTTAAACGATGAACTTCTCTATGATAAATTTTTTCGTCTTGTTGAGTAAACTTATTACTATTGGGTGAACTCCACCCCCTCGTTCCACATATAGCATAATCTTCATAGGCAAAAAAATTATTTTGCAAAAATTTCAACGTCTTAAAAGTATTATTGAGTTTCTTTATAGAACCCCACCAATAATCATGATTTCCTTTTAATAAAATTTTTTCTCCTGGCA
This sequence comes from Clostridium aceticum, assembly GCF_001042715.1. NCBI lineage: Bacteria > Bacillati > Bacillota > Clostridia > Peptostreptococcales > Natronincolaceae > Andreesenella > Andreesenella acetica. The sequence goes on from NZ_CP009687.1 coordinate 2,960,494, forward strand.
AAGTCTCAATCCAATTTAAATCCTCCATCGCCTCTTCCATATTCATCCCCCAAGAAATATCTCCGGGAATCAGTACTGTATCTTCACTTTTTACCTTCTTACACCAATCCTCTCTAATCTTTTCATGGTGCATGGTCCATTGAGGTCCAAAAATATCCATTGGTTTATCAACTTTGCTACTCAAATGCAGGTCTCCTATTGCATATAAAGCCATCTTATCACCTATCTTCAAATTCTTTAAATTCTTACTCGCAAGGCTCATATTTCTGTGTTAGTTTGTTGATTTCTTTGTGTAGTATCTTTAATTCCATAGTATCTCCCTTTTCCCAAAGCCTATTAAACCTTTCTTGGAATTCATTAGCTTCTTTGATTCTGCCTGAAAGATATAGCGTTTGAACACTTTGTAAGATACTAGAAACGATATTGGATCGAACCTCAAAAAACTTTTGAGCCTGTCTAATCTCATGACGTATTTCAGACATTTCTTGATCTAGTTTAAAAGCGGCATCTGAAGCTTTTTTCAATCTATCTTCAATATGATTAGGAATTTGTTGTTTATACTTGTATTTTAAAGAATGTTCAATAATTGCCCAAAAGTTCATTGCCAAAGTTCTAATTTGTATTTCTGCTAATATATTTTTAGGTCCTAATGCCGTATGTATAGGATATTTAATCACCACATGATAACTTCGATAACCACTATCTTTAAAATGTGTTATATAATCCTTTTCTAAAACAATTTCTAAATCTTCTCCATCGCGATCTCTTATATAATCTACAACAGTATAAATATCTTCAACAAACTGACACATAATTCTGATGCCGGCAATGTCCTCTATTTGTTCGGAAATTTCTTCAGAATTTACATTTAACTTTTTGGCTTTTTCTAAAATACTAGATACCTTTTTAACTCTACCAGTCACAAACTCTATCGGCGAATATTCACCAATAGTACGAAGTTCGTTTCTGATACTTTTAAACTTTACCTTCAGTTCCTCTACTGCGTGTTCATAGGGAATTAAAAACTTCTTCCATTCTATATTTTCCATATCCATAATCCATCACACCCCACTATGCCAAAACTTTTCCACAGTTGAAATCACATACATCTTATCTATTATATCATTATTTGATGGTTTTTTTAATTTATTTATACATCCAAAAAGCTTTTCTATTATAGTAATACTGTATTTTTTTCCTTATACCTAATCTTTATACACTTTATACTCCTTCTTGGGGCATTAAAGGCAAAATTATAGAGCAGTTAAGCTGCCCTATGATTTTATTAGATATTTTGAATAATATACTTTTTCAAAAAATCAGGTAGGTTTTCCTCTGTAGCAGTAATAGTAAAAATAAAACTCACATTATACTTCAATTCTAATATACTGAGATTCGTAAAAAAGTCCTCCATCTCTTCTAATGTTTTCCCCGTAATTTTGGGTAAGTCATCTATATATATACTTTCAACATCATAGTTTGAAGCTATAATTCCGCAAAGAAAACCATAAAAGGTCTCTTCATTCCTAACTTTGTAATCTTTTAGTGGCATAAATCTTATCTTATAATCTATTTGAAACATATGACTATTATCTGTATCAATAAAAACAATATGTCCCTTCGTCTTTTTTACAGAATCGTTTGCATCTTGAATTAATGTTCTAGTTTTACCATTACCTTTACTGCCTAAAATTAATTTTATCACCCTTGAAACCTCCTTGCCTTCCTCCAGCCAAAATTTTTCTTTCACCATTAAATATTCTATCAATTCTGACATTTTCCTGCATCATTTTAAACTTTTTTCTTTGGAAGTTTCTAGTTAATTATGGCTTAAGGCTTTTCCCCCTAAATAGTTTGCTCTTTTACCTTGATAGCGATTGTCCTTTGCCATCATTTCATGAATCTCATCTCTGATCTTCCACCAACTCCTATTCCAGTTTACGAAAACACTATTTTCTTCTGGGGCTCTGCCTATTAATCGCTGCACAATAATATTCGGACTTAGATATTCTAAGAAGGTCATCACTCTTTCTTGATATTCCTCTACAGAAATAATCTTAAATTCTCCTCTTTTATACATATCACCCATGATTGTTCCTTCTACTAAATATAAAGCATGTAACTTTACCTGTTGTATTCTCAAGGCTGAAATAATTTTTGCATTTTCTATAACGTCTTCTTCTTGGTCCCACGGTAAATTCAATATTAAGTGGGTACATATTTCAAACCCATACTTTCGTATGTAAAAAACAGCATCAATAAACTCAGCTAAGGTATGCCCTCTGTTGATTCGATTTAAACTATGGTAATTGACGGTTTGAAGACCTAACTCTATAGAAATTTCTATACCATGTCGGTCCTTGATTTCTTTTAAAAATATCAAGTATTCTTCATCAATACAATCGGGTCTTGTAGAGATGGCTATTTCTACAATATCCTCTAATATTGCCTGTTGAATGTAGTTCTTAAAGTCCTCTAAAGGAAGATAAGTATTGGTGAAGTTTTGAAAGTATGCAATAAATTTTTTGGCTTTATATTTCTTCTCAATGACTTTTTTGTTACTCTCCAACTGTTGTGATACTGTATAATAGTTAGGAAGGTTCTCAAAACCAGTACCTACTTCTGCACAAAAACTGCAACCTCCTCTCCCTAACCTTCCATCTCTATTAGGACAGGTCAAAGGTAAATTCACGGGTAATTTATATACTTTTTCTCCATATTTTTCTTTGAGATAATCGGAATAAGTTCTATATATAAAAATATCTTTCTCCATTTCTATCCTTCCTTTTTTGCTTTTGATTTATCTTGCTATCTATTTCAGTTTATTAGTAAAACCAATTTACTATCTTTTTATTTACCATGCAAAACAAAGTTATACACTTCTCACCATAGATCTCTAAAGTGAAATAGAGATTTCTATGAGAAACCTCTATTTCACTTTATCAATCAGTAGATATTATTTTTAAGTCCACCTCGTTAGATATCTTCTTGCTTAGTTTCGTAATAATATTATTTTCAGTAGATTTTTCCTTCGATTCCCCCAAAACAATCGTCTTTATATTATGTTTTTGACAAAAATCAATAATCGTTTTCACCACTTCTGCAGAACGCAACACTGTCATATCCGCCCCTACTTCTTTGGAAATATCAAATAGATAGTCTAAAGCTTCTCCTTCTTTAGAATTCCCTAGTATATTCCACCCTATAGGTGCTACATGAACGACAAAAATTCCTCCTCCGTACTTTTCTTTTATTTGCACACCAGCTTTTATCAATCTTTCGCAGGTTTTTTGTTGGGTTACACAGATCATAGTATTTTCTTTTTCCATCCGGTATGTACCCCTTTCTATTATGTTGGTAACTTTATCTTTCTCATTACTCATAACTTAGAATTATTTTCTCTCTACTCTATTATACTATATATGCTTTTCAAAATGAATTTAGATTGCTAATAAATTTTAAAATCCTGTAACCAATTTATCGATTACAGGATTTTTCTCTAACTCTTATGGGGTAATGTTTCCTCTTAATACAACTGGACCAGTTGGTTTATCTACAGATGTAGTAGCTTCTGCTGTAACAATAACTTCGTCATAACCTACAAAGCTTCCAGTAGTATCTCCATAGCCTACCATAATATCTTGTGCACCGCTGTCCTTTAGCGTTACTCTATAGTAGCGATCAGCACCTCTATTTACAACCCAAGCATAATAGCACTTTAGTTTAGGATCGATTGTAGATGGGGCTGGTAACCCAAAGGTGCTAATCCAAATAGTAGCATCAGGCAGACTCACAAAAGCAGTAGCTCCTAGAATACCAGTACGTTCTGGTCTTAATAATACCCTGCGTATACCCTCTGGAAGTGGTGCATCTGATACGGGAATGCAAATTCTTTGGCCAACTTCTAAAATATTTGGATCAGGAACTTGTGGATTTGCCTCGATTAGTTTTTGCAAAGTTACGCCGAACCTTCTGGCAATATTAAACATAGTGTCTCCACGCTGTACAATATAAATCGTTCCATCTGGACAGAATACCCCTGGTGGAGGCGGTGGTGTTACAATAGCAGGAATACATATTCTTTGTCCTACATAAATTACATTGGGGTTAGGTATTTGTGGGTTGGCTCTAATTAATGCCTGCAGGTCTATACCATAGCGATTTGCGATACGAAACATTGTATCACCGGGCTGAATAGTATACACAGTTCCTCCGGGACATGCGGGAGGCCCCGGCACCTGCATATTCATCATAGGAGCTATATAGTTAGGTGTTCCATAATTAGGATACATGCTTTTCCTCCTTTCAATTTTCTATATCATTATATGTCACCAAGTTTTTTTTGTTATACTTTCCTTGTATTTATTAACGTTTTTTTTCAAATTTTAAAACACTTCTTGCTTTTTATATTTTGAATATATTTACAAAAAATTAATTTAAAATGAAATGTTAAAGAGTTTTCTTGAGAAAATCATTGACAGAACTCCCTGAAAGCACTAACATATTATGTATATAAATATTCTGTTTTTTATATTAGGGGGAGGAATAATTATGCATACTTTTAGTATTAAATATGGTAAAGGCATAGTAGATGTTTGTATACCAGAAAGAAACTTACTTGATGTGATAAAAAATAATGAAAAAGATTTTTCAAAAACTGAGGAAGAGGTTATTTTAGATGCTTTAAACAATCCTATAGGCACAGAGCCTTTAAAAGAAATGATAAAACCTGGTGAAAAAGTATGTATTGTTATTTCTGACATTACTCGAGCCTGGCAAAAAATGAGTACTTATCTTCCTTACGTGGTAGATGCATTAACAGAAGTTGGTATTGAAGATAAAGACATTCTTTTTATTTGCTCTGTTGGTTCCCATAGAAAACATACAAAAGAAGAACATAGATTATTGTTAGGAGAAAAGTTGGCAGACCGATTTGAAGTAATCGATCACGACTGTTGGGATAAAGATAATTTAACTTATGTCGGCACCACTAGTTTCGGTACACCTGTTCATGTCAATAAGATGGCCTTTGATTGTGATCATATCTTTTTAACTGGAGCCATTGTATTCCACCTTCTAGCTGGATGGGGTGGAGGAAAAAAATCAGTTCTTCCTGGCATCTGCAGCTATGAAACCATTATGAAAAATCATGCATTATCTTTAAGTCCAGTTTTAGGAGAAGGCAGCAATCCCTTTGTTCGAAGCGGAAATATTGCAAACAATCCTCTTTACAAGGACATGCTAGAGGCGGCATCTTTAGTTAAGCCTTCCTTCTTATTTAATGTAATTATGAATTCAGATGGCAAGATTGCTGCTGCTGTAGCTGGGGATTTCATTGAAGCTCATGAAGCTGGTTGTCGAATCGTAGAAGAGTTGGATGGTGTTTCTATCAAAGAGAAAGCTGATCTAGTTATAGCAACTGCTGGTGGATTCCCTAAAGATATTAACCTATATCAGACCGTCAAGACTATTATCAACGCTAAAGAAGCTGCAAGAGAAGGCGGTGCTATCATTGTTTTAAGTGAGTGTTCAGAGGGATTTGGTAATGATGATGTACAAGAGGTTATTCAAAACTACGATACAATGTTAGAAAGGGAAAAAGCCTTAAGAGAAAACTTCTCCATTGCTAAGTACATCGGATATTTTGTCAGCGAAGTAGCAGCAAACTTTACTTTGATTTTGGTCTCCAACATGGATGAAGCCTTGGTAAAAAGGGCTAATATTAAAGTTGTTAAAACTGTAGAAGAAGCATTAGCTATCGCTTATAAAAAGCACGGGGAAAATCTTAAAACCTATCTAATGCCTTATGGAGCAAATACCTTACCTCAGTTAATTTAAAAAAGCATAGAAAACACACAAAAAACAGCGTTTATCGCTGTTTTTTTATCTTCTTACTCATCACTTCACCTTATTTTGTAATCATTAGCATTAACTTAAGCCATAATTTATCATCCTGAGTGGAGCAAAGCGGAATCGAAGGATCTTAGTGTTAGTAAAATTCTTCGCTACGCTCAGGATAACAGTTCGAGAGAATTTTGGTAATAATCGTATTAAGTTAACGCCTATGATTTTGTAATAGGAAAAACTTAATACCCTTTGTTGATGTCCACTTGATTGATTAAAGGCAGCTCTTCTTTAAATTTTTTCATATTTTCATAAATAATCCTAAATCTTCTCTCATTTCTCATCTCAGAAATCCAGCAATTATGGGGGGTAACAAGTACACGCTCCATTTCCCATAAAGGGTTTTCCTGAGATAACGGCTCTTCTTCAAAAACATCAAGAGCTACACCTAGAAGATTTCCCTTTTGCAAATGTTGAATAAGAGCTTTTTCATCTATGATGCTGCCTCTAGATACATTGATAAGAACAGCTTCCTTCTTCATCATCTCTAACTTTACTTTATTTATTAAATGGTGGGTTTCTTCCGTGTAAGGGACAGTAACAACCACTACATCACAGGTCTTTAACACTTCCTCTAGCTGATGTATAGGATAGCATTTATCGAAATACTCCACTTTCCTTCCCTTGGTGTTTACACCTAGTATGTGTGCTTCAAAGCCTTGAAGTCGTTTAGCAGACTCTATAGCTATACTGCCAGTACCAATAAAACCAATCCGCTTCCTATAGAGTTCTAAAAGACTGGTATCCATTTCCCATCGCTTTTGCTGCTGCTGCCGATATAGCTTTGAAGATTTTTTATAGATTTCTAGGATCTTTAGTACTACCCATTCTCCTATAGGGATGCTATATCCTCCTTTATTATTGGTAACAATAATTTTATTTTTCCTAGCAATGTCCTTAGGCACTTGGTCTATGCCGATACTAGAGAGCTGTATCCATTTCAACTTCTTCATTTTAGCAATATCCAGCGTATGAAAAGGACTATAGCATATCAACGCCTCTACATCCTGCATTGCTTCAGTATACACAATTCCTTTTTCACTTTGTAATATTATATCGTAACCTAGCTTTTCTATAGCGTCCATTTTTTCTTTTCCATAATCATAGGTAAATAACACCTTCATTTTATCACCACCTCTTTCTAATTTCTCTGTCCCTATTACCTAACTATACTATAAAACTTCTCACTACTTAAGTCTATACTACATTATAAAAGTTTATTATTTTAATTTCTCTCTTTTTATCGTAAAATATTGTAGAGCATAGAAAAATCCTAAGGAGAAAAGAAGATGATCTATAGAATAAAGCAATTTTTTCAAGGTGCAACCGCTAAAATCTACGATGAAGATATAAATTTTATAAACAAATATTTGAGTACTGAAGAAAAGAACTTGTTTTTTCAACTTCGAAAAGGTGAACAAAGACACTGCTTAAATGTTGCCTATGGCTGCCATCAAGAGGAACCAAATCACCTGAACCTTATCAAAGCCGCCCTCTTACATGATATCGGTAAGATAGGCAGTAATTTAACCTTAATCAATAAATCCTTTGTTGTTATCCTTCAAAAACTCAGTCTTAAGGAAAACATTTTGCCCCCTTTTCTTAAAAAGGCCCTACACTACAAAAATAATCATGCTGAAATAGGCTATCAGTTGCTTTTGCATTTAGGGCTAGATGAGCAAGTTCTATATTTGGTAAGAAATCACCATGTGGAGAATATAGAGGGTTTAAAAGAAATGAAAATCCTCCAGCACTTTGATAATTTATATTAATTGGTAAAATATCTGCTGCCTGAAAAAATTATACCTTACCTAGAACTAGAAGTATTAGCACCATATAATTTTATATGTCCTACAAAAAAACCAACAATTTACATATGTAAGCTGTTGGTTTTAGAGTTATTAAAAAAATCTACGTTTATGTATATACTACGCCTTCCGCCACAATCTCTACCGATCCTTTGAGAAGGATATTTGTCACTTTATTTTCAAAGAAGTTTATAGTTATCTGCAAGCTTCCTCCCGGCTGGTTAACCATCATGTCTATGGAGCCTTGCTTTTGATGTGAAAGCGCTACACCAATAGCTGCTGTACCAGAACCACAGCCTCGTTCCCAAAACAGGCTGTCTGTAGCCTTTACATACACCAGCGGCTCCATATAGGAGGCAGCTTCATCATAAAACATCACCCCTAGGGCCTCCCATTCTAGGTGGTACAATTTGTTTTTTACTTCTCTAAAAAATTCTTCTTTATCGTCTATTTCTTGATCCTTGATGACTAGATGAAGAATTCCTGGAAACTCTACTAAAGTTCCTTCTAAAAGCTTCCCTTTAAATTCAATAGAAAAATCATATAGTCCTTTGTGCAAAGGGATGGAGGCTGTGGAGATAAACCGATTTATTTCCTCGGTAATTTCTACTTCACATTTGATGATATCTTGACTACCTGATACCTCTAAAGGCACAATGTACTTTCCCTCCAATTGCTTGATTGCAGGATATTGTCTATACACCAAAAGGGCTGCCAGTGCTCTAGTGGCATTTGCACAAAACTCATCCCCCATCATATGTAGCTTCATGCACCCTTCACCATTTTCTAAAGAAGGTTTTTCTATAAAACCCACCTGCTCTGCACAAAGGTTGCCGTACTTCATGACATTCTTTGCAATCTGTTTATATAGATGTCTTGGAAGCGGATCTGTAATAAAAATCGTCATATTTTCTGTAGGATTCACCTTAACAAAGTTTAATCTAATCTTAATCCCCCCCTTAATGCTGTTTAGCATAAATATATCTTTATAAATTTGTCATCCTTCCTCATTATTTCAAGATCCTTCGCTACCCTCAGGATGACAGCTCGAGAAAATTTTACAAATATTTGTATTAAGTTAATATCTATGATAGATTTGTTATATTATAAGCCATATTTACAGCCCTCGACTTAAAAATCAGTCGAGGGCTAAACCGTGGACCTTGCATATAAAATTTAAATCCAAGTGGATTTACCTATAAAATCATTGCACCAATAATTCCAAATATAACTAATGGTATATTGTAGTGCATAAATGTAGGTACGCAGGTATCCCATATATGATCATGTTGCCCATCAATATTTAAGCCTGCTGTTGGTCCTAATGTACTATCAGAAGCTGGAGAACCTGCGTCTCCTAAAGCAGCGGCAGTACCTATTAATAATACAGTAGCCATTGGACTAAAGCCCATAGTAGCTGCTAGAGGTACATAAATTGCTGCAATGATTGGTATTGTTCCAAAGGAAGTACCAATACCCATTGTTATGACAAGACCTAGTAATATCATAGCTGTAGCTGCGATAAACTTACTTCCTCCCATCATGCCAGAAATAGCTGTTACCAATGCTTCTACTCCGCCAGTTTCTCTAATAACAGCACCATAGCCTGATGCTACCAACATGACGAAGGCGATAAAGCCCATCATACCTATACCACTATGAATCATCTCGTCTATATCTTTCCACTTAATAGCACCGCTTACAACCATGATAGCAATCCCAACGATAGCACCAAGATGTAATGAACCTAATGGGCTTAGTTGCACCACTAAGGCTGAAACGGCTCCAAATAAAGCTGCCCAATGCTTTCCTGTCATGCTAACCTTCTCTTCAACTGCTGCTGCAGCCTCCGCATGAGCTTCATCTAAAACTTCATACTCTCTAGTTTTTCTGTAGGTAATAAAAATAGCGATAAACAATCCTATTACCATAGAAATTCCTGGAATCCACATTACCTTCCATATATCACCTTGAGCTACTGCCATACCATTATCCGTCATTTGAGCACTAATGATTCCATGAAAAATCCATCCATATCCTACTGGTAATGCAACATAAGGTGCCTTTAAACCAAAAGTTAAGGCAGTAGCAACTGCTCTTCTATCAATTTTTAATTGATTCATTACAGCTACTAGCGGTGGAATCATAATAGGAATAAATGCAATGTGCACGGGAATCAAATTCTGAGAAAAACAACTTACTACAGCAATAATTACAACCAAAATAATTCCTTTTCCTCTTACCCACTGTACAATCTTCTTTGCAAGTACTTCTGCAACACCTGTTTTATGCACAGCAGCGGCTAAAGCCCCTAATAAAATATAGCTTAAAGCTGTACTAGAGTTTCCTCCCATTCCTCCAATTAACACACCCATCACTTCTCCGATAGGAATACCTGCCAGCACCCCACCAACCAGTGCTGCAATAATTAAAGATAAAATAACATTAAGTTTCAAAAGGCACAGTACAATCATAACTAAGACTGACAATACTACAGGATTTACTAACATAAATTTTCCCTCCTATTAAAGTAATTTTAGCCTTTGATCGAAAACTTACAATTCCTCCTTCCAAATAGTGTAAATAGAAACCTTTTCATACTTATTTCCAAATACGTAGGTCCACGGTTTTTTACAAAATAGATTTCCTTTATATTGGAAAATAATAAAATTTGATTTTTTTTAAAATTTTCATTCATTAGTAAGATTATTATATCATACTATAATAAAATTTGGTATTTTATTAAAAATTTTTAAATATTCTAAATTATTAGAAAAACAAAGAACACCTCTGTCACAAACAGAAGTGTTCTTTTATTAATAGACACTATTATATTAAAACAAGCTTATTTAATTTTTGGTGGAAATACTCTTCAATACCACACCTTTATTTCTTTCTTCCACTTTTTGAATAGACCATTCATTTTCTAATAAAACAACAGGCTTTCCTTCTCGATCTTCTGCAAGTACGCTATCCATCGTAAGGCTAAATCTATCGTAATCAAAATTTTCTTGTTGAATCCAGCGGATAAATCTATAGGGTAAAGACTGCATTTTTATTTCTACGCCATATTCCTTTTCTAGTCTATATTCTAGAACTTCAAATTGGAGAACTCCTACCACCCCTATAAGTAGTTCCTCGACACCTACATGAGGCCTTTTAAATACCTGGATAGCTCCTTCTTCTGATATCTGTTCGATACCTTTGACGAATTGTTTTCTTTTCATAGAGTCCTTTGCATATACTCTGGCAAAATGCTCTGGAGCAAATACAGGGATACCTTCATACTCTACTTTAGTATTGCTTTGGCATAGTGTATCTCCTATATTAAATATTCCTGGATCATGTACACCTATAATATCTCCAGGATAGGCTTCCTCTACTACTACACGGTCTTGTGCTAAAAACTGTTGCGGCTGTGCCAATTTGATAGGCTTTTTAGCACGTACGTGATTTACTGTCATCCCTTTTTGAAACCTTCCAGAGCAAATACGAATAAAGGCAATTCGATCCCTATGGGCTGGGTTCATGTTTGCTTGGATTTTAAAGACAAATCCAGTAAAATTATCGGTTTCTGGATCTATCTCTCCTTGATTACTGATTCTAGCTACTGGCGGAGTAGTCATCTCTAAAAAGCCTTCCAAGAAAGGACGAACACCAAAGTTTGTCATAGCACTACCAAAGAATACTGGTGTCAGTTCTCCTTTTAAGACTTTGTTTAAATCAAAATTATCCCCTGCAACATCTAATAATTCGATTTCCTCCATCAGTTGTTGATGAAGACCCTGCCCTAACAAGTCTTTGAAAACCTCATCTGTAACATCCCCAACAACAGATTCAACAACGGTCTGTCCATGCTTACCTTCATTGAAAACTTCTATCTGTGATTTTGTTCGGTTATATACACCTTTGAAGTTACCATCCGTACCAATAGGCCAGTTCATAGGATAAGACTGTATTCCCAGAACACTTTCTATCTCCTCCATTAGTTCAAAGGGATCTTTACCAGCTCTGTCTAATTTGTTCACAAATGTAAAGATTGGAATCCCCCTCATCTTACAAACCTCAAATAACTTTTTTGTCTGTGCCTCTACACCCTTTGCACAGTCAATCACCATAACAGCACTATCTGCTGCCATAAGGGTTCTATAGGTATCCTCACTGAAGTCTTGGTGACCAGGGGTATCTAATATGTTAATACAATATCCATCATAATCAAATTGCAGCACACTGGAGGTAACAGAAATTCCTCTTTGCTTTTCAATTTCCATCCAATCTGATACAGCATGTTTTTGTGCTCTTCTAGATTTAACAGAACCTGCTAGACGTATGGCACCCCCATATAATAATAACTTTTCTGTTAAAGTCGTCTTACCAGCATCCGGGTGAGATATAATGGCAAACGTCCTTCTTCTTCTTACTTGCTGTAAAAACTGCTCCTGCATCTTTTTTCCTCTTTCCATATATTTTATTCTAACAATACAACTGATTTTAGCTTTTTTGTCTGTCTTCTGTCAATTATTATAGTTGTATGCTGGCTACCCCTGTATCTTTAGCAGCCTTTGATACTGCTGCCGCCACCTTATCCACTACCCTTACATCAAAAACTTCTGGGATGACGTAGTCTGCCTTCAGTTGGCTTTCATCTATAATATCGGCTATAGCGTAAGCTGCTGCTAGTTTCATTTCTTCATTAATTTCCCTCGCTCTTACATCTAATGCTCCTCTAAAAATACCTGGGAAAGCAAGAAGATTGTTGATCTGGTTGGGGAAGTCTGAACGGCCGGAACCAACCACCTTTGCCCCTGCCTTCAAAGCTAAATCCGGCATGATCTCTGGTATAGGATTTGCCATAGCAAAAATAATAGCATCCTCCTTCATGCTCTTTACCATCTCCTCTGTAACAACTTCTGGAGCAGATACACCAATAAATATATCCGAATCTACCATAGCATCCTTCAGTGTGCCTTTTTTGTTGTATTTATTAGTAATTTGAGCCACTTCTTCTTTGTACTCGTTGTTGCCAGGGTTCCCAGCATATACAATTCCTTTACTATCACATAACAACATATCCTTTGGATTCATGTTTTTTAGCATTTTAGCAATAGCCACTCCTGCAGCTCCAGAACCATTAATAACAATAGAAACATCTTCTATTGTTTTATTGGTTAATTTTAAGGCATTAATAATACCAGCTATAGTAACAATAGCCGTGCCGTGTTGATCATCATGAAATATCGGGATATCTAAGTCCGCCTTCAGTCTTTCTTCAATCTGAAAACATCTTGGAGCACTAATATCCTCTAGATTTATTCCACCGAAGGTTGGAGCAATCATTTTTACAGTTTTTACAATTTCATCTACATCCTTCGTATCTAAACAGATAGGAAAAGCATCTACATTCGCAAACTCTTTAAATAAGATAGCTTTTCCCTCCATAACAGGCATAGCAGCTTCTGGACCTATATCCCCCAGACCTAAAACCGCCGTTCCATCCGTAACGACTGCAACTAAGTTTCCTTTAGCGGTGTATTTATATACATCCTCTTTATTTTTATGAATTTGTCTGCAAGGTTCTGCTACGCCAGGGGTATAGGCTAAGCTCAAGTCTTCTCTGTTTTGAATTGTTACCTTAGAGGCTACCTGAATTTTTCCAACTTTTTCTTCGTGTAGGATTAAGCTTTTTTCATTAAAGTCCATTTTATTACCACCTTTTCTAAAGTAAGTGTATTTTAGACATTTTTACTGTCTTATTATACCATACTTCCCTTCATCTACTTTTATTAAAGTTTCATCATATGATAAAAAATATATACTTAATATATACTGAACCGTATTATTTTACAAGTATTTCATGCATTATTATAATAAAAATATCGGATAAAATCAAAACCCAGCAGCCACAGCGTATACATAAATACGTAAGGGTGTTGGGTTGTTGATTTTTATGAATATTTTTTGTTATCAATCAGTAATTTTTCAAAGTCCTTTGGTGTAATAGGTTTACTAAAAAGATAGCCCTGTGCTTTGTTACAATTTTCTTTTTTAATGAAATCCAACTGATTTTTTGTTTCAATGCCCTCTGCAATATTTTCTATACCTAAGGCTCTTCCCATTGAAATAATGGTGGATACAATTGCTCTAGACTGTGGGCAATTTGTAATGTTTTGTATAAAGGAACGATCAATTTTAAGACTATCTATTGGAAACTTTGTAAAATAACTTAGAGATGAAAATCCTGTACCAAAATCATCAATTGAAATTTTTACACCCAATTCCTTTAATTGACGAAGCTTTAGAATATTTTCTTCTATGTTTTCCACAGCTATACCTTCAGTTATTTCCAAAGCTATATATTCAGGTGCTAAACCCACTTCTTTTAAGGTGCATTTTACTACTTCTATAAAATCATCCCTAGCAAATTGTAGAGCAGATATGTTTATTGACATAGTGATAGGTTTATAGCCTTGATCCTGCCAAGCTTTATTTTGTCTGCATGCCTCCTGTAAAACCCAGTTTCCAATCGGAACAATGAGTCCTGTTTTTTCAGCTAAAGGTATAAACTTATCCGGTGGTATAAAACCTTTTTTAGGATGATACCATCGAATTAATGCCTCTGTCCCAACAACTTTTCCTGCTTCCATATCTATAAAGGGCTGGTAGTATAACATAAAATCTTGGTTTTCTGCAGCTTCATAAAGATACTTTTCTATTACCATTTCTTCTGATAGCTGTTTACTTATAGTTTTACTATATATTTGATACTGACTTCGTCCTTTGGCTTTAGCCCGAATTTTGGCTGCACTTACGTTTTTTAGTAAAGTATCTACGTCATCACCATCTTCAGGACAAAATACAATGCCGGCACTGGCATGAATATGTAGACTGTGGGATTTTATCATAAAAGGTTGACTCATATATTCCAATAAATCCTCCGTCTTCCTTATCACTTTACTTTTTGTACCCATCTCATAAAATAATACAATAAAGTCGTCTCCAGTCATACGGATTACTTTATTATTCAAACCCACCTTTTCCTTAATTCTATTGGCTACTTCTCTTAATACCTCATCTCCGATCTCGAAACCATACATATCATTAATTGTTTTAAACTTGCTTAGGGTAAACAGTACAATACTGAGCTTTTTTTTGCCAGATTTTTTATGGCCAAATTTCATCGCTAGTTCTTCTATCATATAATTCCTATTAGGCAGCCCTGTAACAGCATCATAATAAGTAAGGGCACTGATTTTTTCCATCATAAGGTTAAAACTTTTTCCCGCTTCTCCCAACTCATCTGAATATTTTGTTTCAGCTCGAACCGTTAGATCGCCCTTTGATGCTTTATCAAAAGCCTCCTTTAGATCGATAATAGGCTTTGTATTTTTATTTACCAATAAAGAGCCTCCGATGATCCCCAAAACCACCACCAATATCCCTGTGGTGATTAAAAGTGTATGGAACATCAGCATAGAATTGGCTGCGTTATAGGTGGGAACCTTTGAAACAATCTTCCAACCATCGGTATTTGGAATCTCATGAAAATATACATCACTTTCTATTTGATTGTGGGTATAGATGGTTTGACCTTTTTTCTGGGCGAGAATTTTTTCAGCCACCTCTACAACTTCTAGTCCTACTACACTAGAAGGTACCCTTATGTTTTCCTGAAAAATATACGTCTCGTTGGGATGTGTAATAATTCGCCCTAACTTATCTACAATATAAGAGTAGCTTTCTGTCTTTTCTCTATTCTCTATTTTTAATACTTCAATGAGATAATATAGCTTTGCTAAATTTAAGCCTCCCCCCATCAACCCAATTATTTCTCCCTCTTGATTTCTAATAGGAACTGCAATAACAGATATATATTCATTGGTAGCTAGGGATATCAATGGATCTGAGAAAACTTTTTCACCCATCATTACTTTTGGAAAATAATACCTCTGTGCTAAATTTCCTGCATAAGTAACCGTCTGTGTATGATAAGTACCATCTGCTTCTGCTATAAATAGCGCATCATATATATGGGATTTTCTTTCCATTTCTCTTTGTAAATAGGGCTGAACTTTTTCTAAATCCATTGTTTTCACTACTGTATTCTCAGCGTATAGCTCTATTTCATTGGTACGTTCCTGTAACCAGTATCCAACAATATTTGCATAGGCTTCAGTACTATTTAGGTTGTTTTCATGCAGCATATTAACCACTACACTTTTTGTAAACAAACTATAAAAAGATATAAATATAAAGGCTAGAAGAATAATACCTGTGATGATCATACTAAAAAATTTTTGTTTAATACTTCTATGCTTTAAAATATTCACAACAGTCACCAGCTTTTAATAAATTAAGTTACAATCATATCGCTATTACTATAGATGTAGGCTCTTAAATTTTTATATACGAAGGACTACATCTACAAAAATACTTCACTTGTTTCTATACTATTCTATGCTATCTTCTTATAGTATCAAATCTAATCTCATAAAGAGTCTTTTGTTTTTCAAAGTAGTTGGTTCCCCACACCCCTAATAAAATCATAAAGGCACCAACACCGTGAAACCAATAGAAATGTTCATTTCTAAAAACTACCCCACCTATAATAGAAATCACTGTGATGAGGTTAGTAAAAACTGCTGCCTTAGAGGCCTCCACTTTGGCTAACATAAAGTTTAGCATAAAGAAAGCACCAACGGAAGATAAAACGCCTAAATATGCAATGGAGACAAACACCTTCATATTTTTTAAGGGTTCAAAATAATTCATTAAATTTCCTTGATTGATATGCTGAAGGACAGCTATGGTGTTAAAAACAATTACCCCTACCCACATCATCACGTAAGTAATTTCTACTGGCTTAAAATGCAAGGAAGATTTACGAGACATTACATTAAATACGCCAGCAGAAAAAACTGCTCCCAATAAAATAAACATCCCAACAAAGTTCTCTCCTACACGAATATTGCCTGTCATGGCAATAATAAAAATCACACCCACTACTGATAAGCAGATGAAAACCAGCTGCAGTTTAGTAGGCTTTTCCCCTAAAAATATGGCGGCTAATATCGTAACAACAATCGGTATGAGTGCAATCATCATCCCAGCCTCTGAAGCTGATGTCCTACTAACTCCTAATGTTTCACATATAAAGTATAAGAGAGGCTGAAACAACGCTAGAAATAACAACATTTGTGTTCCTTTTCCTAAAAGATTGATCTTAATAATCTTCAAGACCTGTAACAATAATAAAGTAATGGTAGCAAATGCAAACCTAAAACCTAGTAAGTGGAAAGGACTAAGGAGATCTAAGGCTGCCTTCGTAAATAAAAAAGAAAAGCCAAAGATGATTGCTACAAAGATGCCTGCTGCTATAGGTAAGTACTGATTTTCTTGGTCCAATCGATGCACATCCTTTGATTAAATTTATATAGCTTTTATGATGCTCTCAGCCCACGCTGCTGCCTTTTGTATATTTTCTTCCTTGTTGTTCGTTAAAGGATCAAAAAATTCTATCTGACCTATTATATCACTTTTATATAATTCTTTTTTCATATTTTCAAAAGTTTTTCCATTTTGCCCACGGTTACAGCTAAATAACGCCACCTTTTTGTCAGCAATTTCTGTCGTTTCAAACAATGTGTAAATCGGGGGTGCAAATGTCCATGCCCAAACTGGTGTGCCGATAAATATTACATCATAATCCTGAGGAGCTTTATCTAAGGGATATAACTCTGGCTTCTTTTTCATCATAACCTGCTTGCCTCCCCAAAAATATTTCATAAACCCCTTTGACTGTATTTCTTTTTTAGGTATGAGCTGTAATACATCTGCTTGCAGTGTATCTGCTATGGTCTCTGCAATTAGTTTGGTATTGCCTTCAAAAGAATAATAGATAACTAATTTCTTCAAACCTGACACTTCATAATCCATTTTTATTTCCCCTTCCCTTTAACTTATACTACATTCCTTATCTCACACTAAGTTTAAAAATTTTATTACAACTTAATTATATATATTCGATGACAATCATTTTACACCTGCTAAAATAAGGCTTCTCCAGAAAAAAAATTCCCCTGCGTATTAACAACAAGGGTCGAAACTTTTTCATAGTATCTAATAAATAGCTGGTGCAATATTGGTTAATCCTTTAACAGTGCGATTTGTAGGATTATAAAATCGATGTCCTATATTTTCTTTTATATATATACTATCTCCCGCCTGTAGGTGGTATTTTTTTTCTTCTAAATAAATTTCTAATTCTCCATCAATCACAAATATACATTCGTCTGCCTCATGGGTAATATTTTCATCACTTGTCCAAGATTTAGGGGCTAATTGGAAGTGGATAATCTCCATCTTGGGCTGTACCCTTTGGTCAGCCACCATAGGTGTAACAAATTCATAAATGATGCTACTTTCTGGCAGTGCCAGCTTTTTCCTTTCTGAAGCCCTTACCACAATAGGGTCTACAGTGTCATCATGTAAAAATGTAAATAACGGTACACCTAGAGCAATCGCTATCTTCCTTAAAGATGATAAGGATGGTTCTATAATATCTCTTTCAACTTGGGAAATATAGCTGGCAGTAACATCTATCTCTGAAGCCAGTTCGTTCAGTGTCATACCCTTTTTATGCCTTATTTCTCTAATCCTATAACCTAACAAAACAATTGTTCCCTCCTCTAGTGATACAGCGTCTAATAAAATTTTTTAAGTTATACTTTAATTATTATCATATTATCATGTATATATTAGAATCACAAGTTAGAGTTCATATTTTTTAAAAAATTTATGTAAATCTCAAAAATCACCCTCATAGTAGATAGCTAGTATCTAGGGTGATTTTCTCAGTAGATATTTATGCTAGTGTATCTGGTTCTGGATAATCTTCTCCAAAGGTCTCAACAGTAACTTCCTTCATTCTCTGATCTTCAAGGGGCTTATCACTATGATTTCTTTTTACAGCTACAATTTTATCAGCAGTTTCTATTCCTTCGATCACCTTGCCAAAAGCAGCGTATTGTCCATCTAAATGAGGTGAATTTTCTACCATAACAAAGAACTGAGAACCAGCTGAATTAGGATCCATAGCTCTAGCCATAGAGAGTACACCCTTTGTATGTTTTAAATCATTTTTAAAACCATTACTTGAAAATTCTCCTTTAATAGAGTATCCTGGTCCACCAGTACCCATGCCTTGAGGATCTCCTCCTTGTATCATGAATCCTGGAATAACACGATGAAAAATCACCCCATTATAGAAACCTTTTTTAACTAAAGAAATAAAATTGTTTACAGTGTTGGGAGCAATTTCAGGATAAAGCTCCGCCTTCATCTCACTACCATCTTCCATTATAAATGTAACAATTGGATTGTTCATAGGTAACTTCCTCTCCTTTGTAGATTATTTATATGGTGATATTTACCTCTTTATCCATATTACTATAGTATCACCAGAATTGCCAGTTTTTCATTCTCCTGCTTTAAAATATAATTTCTTTTACTTATTTCTTCAATAATTTTTAGCAGACCTTACTGCCTTTTTTAGATATTTTATCAGCTACCCCCGTAGATGCATAGGAATCTGGTTTCATACAGCATTTAAATCCTGAGCCCATAACCCATCCTACAATCTCTTTTATAAGATACTTTGTATCTCCTTGGCTCCCAATATCTACATGAATCTCTAAAGAAGCCTTAATGTGGTTTTGATTAATAAACTCCATTACCTTTGAAGCCAGCTCGATACTAAACTGTGTTTCTTTAAAAATTTTCTGCCTCAAGTTTTTAATTTTTTTTATTTTTTTTATATCATAAAAAAAGATACCACCTTTTCTTTTACGAACTAAAGCAATAACAGAAACCATCTTTGTATAACCGTCTACATTTTGAGAATCCGTTCCTACAGAAATAACGTACTCTGCCTTATCCCCTGTATATTCCTTAATCTTTTCACAAACCTTATCAAAGCTTATCTCTCCATAAGTAATACTTTTCATAGGAACACCTCCAGGTTATTTCTGTCTTTCTACTGTTATTTTACTCTATATTTTATTTTATGTTATTCTTTTCTTATTATTTTCAGTTCTTAATGAACTCCTGTTAAATCTTTGTATCAAGCCTCTATCACCTTCTTTACAAAATCTTTATATTTTCTTTAAACTTCTTTCGATTTTATTTATTGTTTCCTTAAATCAAGATGTTATAATAAATTTAAATCTTGTTGATACAACTTATAAACAACCTGCTCTGGATTAACAGCGACTTACTTCTTAAAATATATAGGGTGATGATTGTATTTTCATACAATGCTTCTCCATTCCTGTGAATGTTATGTTAACCTTAAAACACCAACTTTTTCACAGTAATCACCGTATATCAAGAAGTTACCTAATCTATGGGCAGTTTTTTTTTATGTATTTACGACCTATCTTCTGAAAACATAATTTTGTATGCTTCTAAATCCCTTAACCCCTCTAGTTCTTTATCCTCTTTCATATACTGGATCAAATCAGTATCCAGCTTTGTTGCCTGAATAAGATCCCGCATAGCTTTTTCTAATTGCTTCGTAAGAACATACAAACAGGCTCTGTTATAGTATAGTACTGCCACCTCTTTATTGTAGTAAATTGCTTTACTTAAAACTTCTATTCCTTCATTATACTTTTTTTGTTCCTTATAAATGATTGCTAGGTTAAAATAACTATAGGGAAACTCTAGGTTTTGTTGTATAGAAAGAATATAATAATCAGCAGCCTCCTGAATATTTCCTAGTTTTTTCAAAATCACCCCCATATTAAACAGTGCTTTGTAGTTTTCCCCGTCAAGTTCTAAGGCCTTCTCCATCATCTCCAGTGCCAGGTTATCTTCATTCACCTCTTCATAAATCGAACCTAAGTTAACATGTGCCCAGAAATCCTCATCATCCATCTCAATCACTTTTTTATAATACTGAATTGCCTTCTCTTTTTGTCCAATTTCATCATAGGCATTTGCAAGAAAAAAATAGGCTCTATCATAATAAGGATCTAATTCTATTGCTAGTTTATAAAACTTAATTGCTTTTATGTAGTTTTTTTCATTGTCGTAAGCAATCGCTAAACTATAGTAACCTCTAGCTTCTTTAGGATCTATGCTGAGGACTTCTTTATACTTTTCCTTTGCTGCATCATAATCCTCTAGTTCATCATAAATAAGCCCCATCTCTAATAATAGGTCTATATCTTCGCTGCCACCTCTGCATTTATAAGCTTTATTATAGAAGTGCAGGGCTTTTTGGAGTTGATTTTCTTCTTTAAATTTATTTCCTATAATGATATAGTTATCTAACATATATTGATTATCTTTCATAACATTTTCCCTTTCCTCTCCAATAACTCTATTTATCTTTTGTATTTTTCCAACTACTTATTAGTTTATTTTATATAGATGCATCATCAGCGTTAACCTAAACCATAATTTGTCATCGTTCCTAGTTATTCCAAGATCCTTCGCTACCCTCAGGATGACAGTTGGACAGAATTTTGCAAATAGTTGTATTGAGTTAACGCTTATGATAGATGCATCTATTAATTTTAATATTTAGTGATGAAAAAGTTTGTATCAGCAAAAAAGCACCTACCTATTTAACCCAAAACCTCATTGTTTGGTAGGTGCCTTTTTTCATTTTTCAGTTTGTGATAGAACCTATACTGACCCTCTTATTTTCATCACATGAGATAACTTTAGGTGTTTTGCCAATGATGGTCATTAACTGAACTTTACCACCCCATAAACTCGTAATATATTTCAGAGTTTCATAGGCGTAAGATAGTTCCAGCTCTCTGCCATCAAACTCATGCTTTAATACTAGTACATGATCTTTTTGAGATATCTCCACTACTTTTATACAAGGAATTGACTCCATTCCCACTGTATTGGCAATGGTATTTCTAATCTTTTTCCATCCTGGTTCATCAGCAACTTCTTCAATAATATAATCTTTTTCCTTCTTGTTATACTGAAAAAGATGCATTTCTTTACACAACTCTTCTGTCAAATATCTTCGAATAAAAGATTGATCTCTTTCAATTTTTCGCACTTCAAAAATCTTTTCCTTTCCATATTTTTTTTCAATTTCTGTAAAGATTTTGAATCCCATATAGTAGGGATTAATCCCTCCTAAAAACGGTCTAATTACTTGATTGTGTCTGCTCAAGAACTCCATATGAAGACTTTGAGGAAGTTCTAACTGATTTAAGATCTTATAGTGCCAGTAACTAGCCCACCCTTCATTCATAATTTTTGTTTCAATTTGTGGTATGAAATACTTTGTTTCTTCTAGAACAATTCTGATAATATCTTTTTCCCACTCTTCTAATCTACCATAGGTGATAATGAAATCCATAATATCCTCTGTAGGCTCAAGAGGGATTTTATTTAGATTAGGATAAGCTACTTCCTTCTTTCCTTCCAGTAGACTGGTGGTCTTTATTTCCTCATAATACTTAGTAAGCAATTTTTCCTTCTTTTCTTGATCAGTTATCTTTTTATCTCCCGTTACCCGTGAGGTTTGAAGTTTGATGCCGTGGGCTGCGTCTAAAATCCGCTCAACCTTTTCATAACCAATACTAGGATCGTGGATATAGCTTCTTACCCTATCCGCATGTTTTTTAAACATTTGCACTACGTCTTCTGCTCTGGTTCCCTCTACAAACAAACGATTATTTTTAAAAAAGTCATTATGACCATATACATGAGCAATCGTAAGAATTTGTAAAAGCAAAGTATTGTCCCTCATGAGGTAGGCAATACAAGGATTCGAATTAATTACCATTTCATAGGGCAAACCTTTTAAGTTGTAAGAATAAAGGGTTTTACTTTTTTCATAAGCCTTCCCATAGCTCCAATGGGGATAATGGGCTGGCATACCCACATAAGCTTCATAACAAAGCATATCGTCATAACTACAAATTTCAAACTCTTGAGGATAGTAGTCTAGCCCTTCCCTTGCTGCTATCTCTTCTATTTTTTTATTCCATTCTTCTAATTCTTTTATTGTATAATCTCTCATCTCAAAATAATCACTCTACAACTTCCCTTTCCTTATCTAGAAGATTCTTAAGGGCTGGAATGATATCCTCCTTTCTAGAGATTGTTACTGCTGAAAAATTCTTATGCTTAAGCTTAGAAAATTCATTGAAAATTTTACTATTTCGGTTGTAATATCCCTGTAAAATCTCTCCGTAACCAAAAAGATTACATACTTCACATAGTTCTCCCGCTAATTTAATAGCTTTTTCATTGTCGTTGGACCAGTTATCTCCATCGCTACAATGAAAAGCATACACATTCCATACAGCAGGATTGTATCTTTCTTCAATAATCTCTAAAGCCTTTTCATAGCCACTACTGATATAGGTTCCTCCAGTTTCTACCTTATGAAAGAACTCATCTTCATTCACTTCCTTTGCGGTGGTAGAATGAGCTATAAATACAATATCAATGTTAATATACTTTAACTTAACAAACTGATATAAAAGAAAGTAAAAACTTCTAGCCAAATACTTTTTTGCTATATACATAGATCCTGAGGTATCCATGATACATATAACAACTGCATTACTTTCTCGCTTTACATCCTCCCTCAGTCGAAAATATCTTAAATCATCTTCTTTAAAAGGAAACCTTTCCTTCTCTTCCTGCTGAAGAATTTCTGGGTTTTCTCTTCTTCCTCTTTGATAAGCCTTCTCCCTTTTAATTCTTTCAATCATCGATCTTTTCTTAGCCAAACGTGGAGGAATTCCTTTTCTTTGATAGCCTAAGCGTTTAAAGTTCTTTTTGCTTTCCAACTCATTAAACTTCTTTTTATCAAGAAAAGGTAGATTCAAATCTTCAAATAAATAATTCATTAGTTCTTCGATAGTAATCTCTGTTTCATAAATGTCTTCTCCCTCTTGATTCCCAGCTTCACCCTCCTGTCCTTTACCCTTCTCCATTTCTTCACTACCTATTTTATCTCCTCTTTTTTCACTTCCATCACCAGAGCCAGCCCCTGGCTTGTTTTTACCATAAATAAATTGATACTCTTTGATACCTCTTATTGGAATTTTTATCTTCTTATCTTTACTTTTGCCAATAATGCTTTCCTCGGCAATAATATCTGCTATATTTTTTTTGATGGACTCCTCTACCAGTTGCCTGTGCCTTCTCCGATCCTCTGCTGAACGATCTCTGCCTCTACTGTCAAATTCTCTAAATACTGTCATAGCCTCACCCCCATCACCGTTACAATCATCTTCTAATCCTTCCAAAGATTGTTGGCAGCATACTTGAGAATTACATTACAGCAGTGATCACAGTAACCGTTACGCTTCATTTCTTCCACCATAGCATTATATTTTTCCTTCTGTTCCTTATCCCTAACCTTTGTACGAGTAACAACCCTGCTTAATTCTCTTACAGAGGAAGTTAATTTTTTCTCTATGGCTTCTCTTAAAGGCTCGTAACTACTATAATCAATTTTTCCTCCTTTTCTTATCACATAAAACATGTAGGCAGTAACATCTTGACGGAATCCCTTGGCTGCACTTTGGGTGATATCAATCTGCTCTTCAATAGATCGCAGAAACCTTTCGTCTGCCTCCAGCTCTTCTCCTGTATTTCTATCTTTTATTTTTGTATTATTCACATAGGCCTCAGCATGGTCTAAATAGTTATTAAATAAGTCTTCAGCCTGTTCTTTGTATCCATGAATAAAAGCCTTGGTTACTTCTTTTTCTAGAATTTTGTGATATTCTTTTTTGATACTATCTTGTAAAAAGCCTAAATATCTCTTCTTTTCATCCTCTCCTAAAGTCAGTTCCTTCACTGCCTTAATAAGGGTTTCTAAAATAGTGATAGGATTGATACAATCATACTCCGATTGTGCAATAGCTGTATCAAGGACCTTTATAATAAATCTAGTGGATATCCCTGTCATACCTTCCCGCTGTGCTTCTTCTCTAAGTTCTAAGATATCTACTTTCTTCGCACTACCCTTTTCGATAATTTCTTCTCCATTGTATATCTTTAGCTTCGTGATAGTGTCTACCTTTGAAGAAGGAGCTAATCTCGTTAATATTGCAAACATAGATGCTAGTTCCATTGTATGTGGGGCAATATGAGCATCAAACTTACTATTTTTCAATATCTTTTGATATATTTTTATTTCCTCTCTTAACTCTAAGCAATAAGGCACTTCGATTTTTACAATTCTATCCAAAATAGCTTCGTTGGTATGATCTGCCTTAAATTTATTCCATTCAGCTTCATTAGAATGAGCTAAAATAATTCCATCAAAGTAAATCATAGAACCCTTACCAGGGGAGGGAATGCTCTTCTCTTGCGTAGCAGTAATCATGGTATGCAGATACTCTACTTCATTTTTAAATACCTCTATAAACTCAACAATCCCACGGTTTCCTACGTTGAAAGCTCCATTTAAAGATAAAACCCTTGGGTCATCTTCAGAATATAAGTCTAGTTTAGAGATATCTACTGAGCCGATGAGTACAGAAGTATCCTGATTATTTGGATCAACCGGTGGCACCACGCCCACACCTTTTCTAGACCGAATACTGAAGTCCACTGTTTCTACTGGAAATTTCTCAAACTCTCCATTGTATTCCTCCACTAATCTATAACGACAAACAGGACATAAGTCTCCTTCAATTTTTACCCCCAATAACTCTTCAAACTCTTCCCTAAGGTGTTTAGGAACAAGATGTAGGGGTTCTTCTCGCATAGGACAACCCTTAATAGCGTAGATAGGAGGGCTTATCTCTAAAGCCTTTTTTAAGGTTTCCATAAGAGAGGATTTACCTGCTCCTACTGGCCCTACTAAATAGAGAACCTGTCGGGATTCTTCTCCCCTCATGGCTGCTGCTCTTAAATAATTTACAATTTTCATCAATGTTTTGTCAATGCCAAAAAAATCATCCTTGAAGAAATTATATTTTTTGATAACATCATTACCATAGATCCTTCTTAATCTTGGGTTTTCCTCTGTATTGATTACTTCTACACCTTTTTCTACAATCATTTGGTACATCCTGTGATGAGCTAGCTCACATAAAACTGGATTTTCCTTTAATATGTTGAGATAGTCTAAAAATGTTCCTTGAAAGTGATGCTTCTTATTTTCACTTCTATCCTTTTTTATCAAATCTTCAAATTGTGTCATGTTTTTTTGAAACCTCCTTTTTTTTCAAACTTCAAAATCTCTTCAAAATTTCGGTGATTATATTTTTAAATCTTTTTTACTATATTCCATACAATGATAGAGCGTGTATAATTAATATGTATGTAACTACTTTTATTTTTAAAACTTTTTTGTTATCTAAAACCTCAAGCTCTGAGGGATTTAAGGGCTTCTACCTATACGAATTTTCTGCTATTTTAAATTTGAATGATTATCAAAAAATATTTATTCTTCTACTAAAGTTTTAGAGGAGTTTTACTATTTTTGTAGAATCTTACATAAATCGACATTATTTTATTTTTGTAGAACATCACATAAATTTATATTTTTTATAAATTTATGCATTTACCACTGATGATTTATATCAAGACGCTTTACGAGGTCACAATAGCTGTCATCAGCTTTGCATTTTAAAATTAAACATTGCCTAATGAAAAAGGGGGACTATCTTATGAAAATGACGCATGAAAAGGAAGACATTCACCTTGAAAACATCGATCTGAGGGATATTATTGACATTGATTTTCTTCAAAAATTTCAAGATGATTTTGCAACAGCTATAGGTTTGGCCAGTGTTACCGTTGATGAGAAGGGAAATCCAATTACCAACCCTAGTAGATATACTAGATTTTGCATGGACTTTACCCATTCAACAGAAACCGGCGATCGTCGATGTGCAGAGTCTCATAAAAAGGGAGGAGAAGAAGCCGCAAAAACTGGTCAGCCTGTGGTTTATGAGTGTCATGCAGGTTTGATAGATTTTGCAGCCCCCATTATGCTGGAGGGAAGACTCATCGGAACGATTTTAGGTGGTCAAGTCTTAACCGCTTCTCCCGAAGAAGATAAGTATAGAAAAATCGCTGGGGAAATTGGTGTAGACTCTGAAGGTTATGTAGATGCTGTAAAAGAAGTCACCACCTTATCAAAAGAAGAAATTCAAGCTGCTGCAAATGTATTATATATCGTAGCTAATAACATGTCTAAAACTTGGTATCATCAGTACAAGTTGAAAACTGCAGCTACTATCCTTAATGATAGTCTTACACAAATATCTGCTACAATGGAGGAGATGGCGGCTTCTGCTGTAGAAGTCAGCAGCAATCAATCTCAATTAAATCAAGAAATTGGAAATGTAAGCAAAATGTCAGAGCAGATTAGTGAAGTATTAGATTTTATAAAGGAAATTGCCGATGAAACAAGGTTACTAGGCTTAAATGCTGCTATAGAAGCAGCCAGAGCTGGAGAGGCAGGACTAGGTTTCGGTGTAGTGGCACAAGAAATTAGAAAGTTGTCCAGCGATTCTAAGCAAACAGTGTCTAAAATCAAAGACTTTATTGATCACATACAGGAATCCGTAAAAAACACAGTTAGAATGGGAAATGCCACCAATATAGTTACAGAACAACAGGCAGCAGCGGTTGAGGAGGTTACTGCTAGCATTGAGGAAATTACTGGTTTAGCTGAACAGTTGAATGATTTGGCTATGGAAAAGTAACAAAAGGTATTTACCAATGAAATCTGCAAATAGGAGTGAAAAATATGCCCAATATGCAACTAGTTGTGTTTCAACTTGGAGATCAGTATTATGCTGTGGAAATTGATTATGTCAATGGTATCAATAAAGTAAAAGATTTTAATATCATGAAGGTTCCTAACGCTCCAAATTTTGTTGAAGGCTTGATCAATCTAAGAGGAAAAATTCTTCCTTTATATAATTTAAGAAAACGATTTTTCAATGAGGATTTTCTTTCTAAAGATAATGAAATCCTTGTGGTACGTATGAAGGATATTATGGTAGGACTTATTGTAGATGAGGTCTTTGATATCATAAGTCTGGAGGAGAAGGATGCTGAACCCGCTACAAATCTCTTTTTAGGGATAGATAGCAGATTTATAAGCCATATTGGAAAAACTGAAGATCAAATGATCATTATTCTAGATGTGCCTAACATCTTATCTCAAACAGAGCAACAGGAAATTACCCCTATGTTTTCTACTGAAAAGGCTACATAGTTTAAACATAGATTCAGTAACGTTAACTTAAGTCATAATTTTCCATCGTTATTTCAAGATCCTTCGCTATGCTCAGGATGACAAATCAAGCGGATTTTTTGGAAATAATTAGCTTAAGTTAAGGCCTATGAACATAAATTAAAATCTTTATATAGATAACCAACTACAAAGCTTAACAAAATGCAGACTGGATGCATTTGCAAGAAATGACTACAATGTTCAATTCATGTAAGTGGAAAATCCGTAAAGAAATTTGCATGTTTGAGCGGTAGCGAGTTTGCAAATTTTAGGATTTTTCACTGGAGTGAATTGCTAACATTGTTCATTTCTGAAACCGCAGGAAGGCGTATTTTGTTAAGGTATAAAATTGGTTATCTATATTTAACAACAATTTTAAAAGTAAATTTTAAAAAGCGAAGTTCAAATGAACTTCGCTTTTTTAGTATTTAAACTTTGAAAGATTTTCCCGCATTTCCTCAGCCATTTTTGACAATGTTTCAGTAACACTAGCAATCTCTTGTATAGAAGCTGCTTGCTCTTCCGATGATGCTGAAACTTCTTGAGCTCCAGCTGCATTTTCTTCTGCAATCGCTGAGAGGTTTTGTACAATATCGATAAGTTCATCCTTCTTTTTGCTCATAGCTTGTTGAGATTCATTTACCGTTTCTAAAAATTTCTTAGATTTATTAGTAGTCAAAGAAATACTATCAAACTTCTTATTGGTTGTATCTACACTGATGGTTTGTTCTTTTACGATATTGGCTATTTCTTGAATAGCAATAACTGCCTCTGCTGTTTCTGTAATCAACTCTTGTATAATCGTTCTTATCTCCAGCGTAAACTCATCTGTTTGCTCTGCAAGTTTGCGAACCTCCTCAGCTACTACAGCAAAACCTTTACCGGCTTCTCCTGCTCTTGCTGCTTCAATAGCTGCATTTAATGCCAACAGGTTTACTTGTTCTGCAATTTTAGAGATCATAGAGCTTGCACCTTCTATTTTTTTTGCACTTTCATTTGCATGTACAATCACTGTACCTATTTTTTCTGTTACCTCATTCACTTCACTTGTTTTTTGGTTGAGGTCCTTTAAGGTTTCCAGACCTTCGTCCTTTAGTTTTATAACAGCGTTGGTGGTGGAGTTTAATGTTTTTAGGTATCTTTCATTATCTTCGATCAGCTCCCCTAGCTCACTTACCTTAACAGCTCCCTGCTCTGTATCCTTAGCTTGATCTGCCGCTCCCTTTGCCATTTCTTCGATAGTATTTGCCACTTCTTCTGCTGAATTAGCAGCCTGTTGGCTAGTGTCAGTTAGTTGTTGTGAGGAAGTGGCTGTCTGTTCAGAAATGGTGTCAATACTTTTTATGAACTTTCTAAGACTATCTATAATCTGCTGGAAGGATCTTGACAAATCGCCAACTTCATCTTGACGTTGAAGAAATTCTTCAGGAATATCCTCAGTAATGTCTAGATCTGCGATTTTCTTTACATGGTTTACCGCTAAGGTAACTGGTTTCAAAACACGTGTCGCTAAAAGACTAACAAGAAAGACCGTAGCTAGTAACATGGCAACAATGACAAAAAGTACTGTGCTTTTATTAATGATAATATCTTTTGCAAAAGCATAGGAAAGTACCGATGTAATGATCATTAAAAATAAATTAAAAGATAATAACAGACCAATGGTTCTCATTTTTAAACTCTTCATGCTTGTCCCCCTAACACCTAAAAATTTTTTAATGTAACTCCTTTTTTTACTGACATCGTAGAAAAATCTTGATGCATCCTGATTATGTTGATCCTTATCCCACTTTATATTGTTTTACTTTTGTAGGAAAGCTGTCAGTATTCCAATAAAAATAATAAGAACATGGATAAAGATTGTCTTATAGCCCTATAGTTATTTCCATTATACTAACAAATTTGTATAAAATCAACAAAATATGGAAGATATGTATAGTTAAGCAATTTAAAAGGAATTGATCTTTATTAAGTATTTATCTTTCAATTAATTTGATACCTTTTTCATCAAGATGAATTTGTCCTTCTTTTAGCAGTCTTCCAACAGCTCTTTTAAAAGCTCTTTTACTTATATTTAATTCTTTTTTGATTTTTTCTGGATCACTATCGTCCTTCAACAATAATATTCCACCTTTGAGTTTTAATTTTTCAAGAATAAGTTTTACATCTTCATCCATCTGCTTATAGGCTTTTTCTCTTAAACTTAAATCTAATTTCCCGTCTTCCTTTACTTTGGTTACTCTTGCTTCTACCTCATCCCCGTATGCATATTCTCCATATAACTCATTCTTAGGTATCAAACCCTGATACTTATTATCAATAGCTACAAAAGCACCTATATCTTCATTGATACCATAAATCCTTCCTCGGACTCTATCGTCTTTCTTATAGGGTGATTCACTACTTAGTAACTTATGAACCTCCATGGTTGCACATAGTCTATCACTTTTATCTATATATAAACCAACCAAATACTCACTACCCTCTTGAACTTCACCTTTTTGCTCTTTAAAAGGCAGCAACAAATCTTTTTCTAAACCCCAATCTAAGAAGGCACCTATTTTTGTCACTTCTACCACCCTTAAAGCAGCTAATTCCCCAAGTTTTATCTTAGGCTTTTTTGTTGTAGCAATAAGACGGTCTTCAGAATCCTTATAAACAAATACTTCTATCTCATCTCCTATTTCCACACCTTCAGGAACTTGTTTCTTCGGCAGTAGAATGCTGTTGTTCTTATCCTTTTTAGAACTTAAATATACGCCATACTCACTGGATTTAACTACTTCTAGTTTTTGAACCTCACCTAATTCTATCATGCTCCACCCTCCTCTATCTGTAGTACTAAAATTTTATTACAGTATCATTAACGTTAACTTAAGCCATAGTTTGTCATTCTTCGTTATTTCAAGATCCTTCCCTATGCTCAGGATGACAATAAGTTAACGACTATGATTGCAGCATACTTTTTTATAAATATGTAGTACTTACCCAGCACTAGCTACTGACTAACGTAGTAAGCTTTTCCTCTATGTAGTCCAACAATAAAGTATCCCCAATAGTAACTTTATTTTCTTCATATAAATCTGGTTTAACCCTAAAAAAGTTAATGAATAGTTTGTTGTCTGCGATTAAATATTCATCCTGATGTCCCGGAAGAAATATGACTTCTAGTTCTTCATATCTTGGCGTCTCAATTTTTTGGTTTAGCTTATCAATGACATTATCTAGGTTTAAGGTTTTAAGTGGTTTTATCATCATATCTGTGTAAGCTAAATCCTCCAACATCCACATATTATTGTTCCAAAACTTCCTTTCCTTTTTGCTCTCGCTATTAAGGATTTCTCTATTAGATATGGCACTAAGAACTTTTCTTACAGATTCTTTGTTAAACTCATCATCATAAATATAATTCATTTCTGGCACTTCAGCCATAGTTACGATATATTTCTCCCCTACCTTCTCCCTTTCATTTGTACTTTGCCAATAGTAAAGCATTCCCTCAATAGCATCTAGTTTTACTTTTATTCTTTTAATCATATGTACACTCCTCTGCAGTAATTTCATGTGAAAATCATAGGCGTTAACCTAAAGCGTTATTACCAAAATTCTCTCCAAATGTCATCCTGAGGGTAGTAAAGGATTTTGGGATAACGAAGGATGACAAATTATAGTTTAAGTTAACGCTAATGATGTGAAAATAAGCATAAATAAGCATATAGTATATTTATTTCCCAAATCCCTTGATTCCATTTACTTATTTTCTTGTATAGATAAACAAGTTCAAAATTAAGTCCTGATGTTGTTTATCTATAGCAAAGCTTATGAATTCATCTACAGACCTACAACCTTACTATCATCAAATGACTTATTCGACATAACACAACAATTTCCTCTTTAAAAATAAATACACCACTTTATTCTTTTGGAATAGTGGTGTATTTATCATTAATTTTTAGCAGTTTCTTGCTTTTTTCCTTTTAGTTTTCTTTTAATACTTACTGAAATATCATCTATGATGGTATACACTGTGGGAATTAATACCAAGGTTAAGACCGTAGATAATAATAATCCTGCAATAACTACAATGCCCATTGGCGCCTGCATCTCTGAACCTTCTCCGATGCCTATGGCTAAAGGCAATAAGCCCAATACAGTCGTTAAGGTTGTCATTAAAATAGGTCTTAGCCTTACAGGACCAGCTGCAATAATCGCTTCATTTCGCTCTTTACCTGCTTCCCTCAAGGTGTTGATATAATCCACCAGCACAATCCCATTATTAACAACAATCCCTGCTAGCATAATGATACCGATTAAGGCTGTTATCCCTAGTGCTTTTCCTGTGATCAGCAGTCCTAATAAGGCTCCCGCCAACGCTACAGGCACTGACAACATAATAGTAAATGGATGTATCAATGACTCAAATTGAGCCGCCATCACCATGTAAATCAATATTACTGCCAGTATTAATGCTAAAAGCAAATCAGCAAAGGCATCATTCATTTGTTGATTTTGCCCCCCCATATCATAACTATATCCCTGAGGTAAATCATAATTCCTTAATGCCTCATCAATATCCTGTGTAACACTCCTCAAGTCTCTGTTACCGATCTGACCACTAATGGTTACTACTCTTTGTTGGTCTTCTCGATTGATTTGTACAGGACCCTGTTCAACAGATACACTAGCCACTTGGTTTAAAGGAATACTTCCGCCAGCAGCAGTTTGAATCCCCATTTGTTCTAAATTAGCCAAGCTCTCTGTTGCAGAGTTTTCCCCCTTAACAATAACATCAATTTCATCTCCATCTAGCTTATACCTTGTAGCCGTTAACCCAGATGTGGTGTTTCTTACACTATTGGCAATTTGTGCGGTTGTTAACCCGTAGGTTGCAGCACGATATTTATCGATAGAAATTTGAACCTCTGGTATACCTTCACTAAAACTAGTGGTTATTTCTCTTGTATCTTCTACGGATTCAATCATCCCCTTGAAATCTTCTGAAATTTCTTTTAAAGTTTCTAATTCATCTCCCTTTAAGCTAATACTAATAGGGTCACCTGCCATTCCTCCCATAGCATTGGCGGATTCCGAAACACTGATTTCTGTTCCAGGAATATCCTTAAGAAGTCCTCTTACTTCATCAGCTACTTCTTTAGAATTTCTATCTCTCTCCTTCATTTTAGACAGCCTAATAGTAACACTACCTCGGTTGCTGCTGCCTCCGCCAAAGCCCATTTGACCACCTCCGCCGACAGAAGAAAACACAGTATCTATTTCTTCTATAGCAGCAAGGCTTTCTTCAATTTCAAAAAGCACTTCATTTACTTCATGCAGCTCAGAGCCTACAGGTAAAGATACATTGATATTTACTTGACCTTCATCTGTAGCAGGGAAAAGTTCTACCCCTATAAAAAATACGGAGGATAAACTTCCTAAAAAGATGATCATAGCCATGAGAATCGTAATTTTTCTGTGGCCTAAGCTCCAAGTCAGTATCTTTCTATAGCGATTTTCTATACCATTAAAAATTTTATCAAAGGCATCGTAAACAGCCCCAAATCTTTTTCTTGTACTCTTTGTTTTCATGTTATCTTCATCAGTTACCCTCAAGAATTTAGAAGACAACATAGGTATTAATGTCAAAGATACTATTAGGGAAGCTACAAGAGAGAAGGTCACTGCTAATGCTAGTTCTGTGAAGAGACTGGAAATCATTCCCTCAACAAAAACAATCGGTAAAAATACCGC
Source organism: Clostridium aceticum (assembly GCF_001042715.1). Classification (NCBI taxonomy): domain Bacteria; kingdom Bacillati; phylum Bacillota; class Clostridia; order Peptostreptococcales; family Natronincolaceae; genus Andreesenella; species Andreesenella acetica. The sequence goes on from NZ_CP009687.1 coordinate 2,994,208, forward strand.
TATTGTTGTAAGCGTAGAAGCAGTAACCGACATAGCTACCTCAGAGGCCCCTAAGCTGGCTGCTTCTTTTTTAGAATATCCTTCTGTTCTGAATCGATAGATATTTTCCAATACAACAATGGCATTATCCACCAGCATACCTACTCCTAGGGCCAAGCCTCCTAGTGTCATGAGGTTTAAAGTAATATTACCAAAGTACAGTAGTGCAAAGGTTCCAATAACAGCTATAGGAATAGAGGTTCCAATGATTAAAGTAGATCGAAGGTTCCTTAAAAATAGATAAAGCACCATAATAGCAAAAACTGCTCCCAATACAACACTCTGAAGTACATTGTTAATTGCATCCGTAATATAAGTAGATTCATCAGATACAATGGTGAGTTCTATAGGATGATGTTCTTGTTGTAATCTTTCTATTTCTGCATGAACCAAAGACGCTACCTGTACAGTATTGCTGTCTGACTGTTTCTGGATTGAAATATTAATACTACTTTTACCATTGGTTCTAGATATCGTTGCTATATCACGATGGGTTAACTCCACCTCTGCGATATCCTTTAGTAAAATGATACTTCCACTAGGCAATATTACAGGAATTTCTTCAATTTCTTCTAGGCTTTTAAATTCCCCCATCGTTCTGATGGCAAGTTCCTTCTCACCATTTTTCACTGTGCCTCCTGGCAGGTTCATATTGGAGGCTCCTATTGTTTGAGACAGCTGACTTAAAGTAATACCATAGCTATCTAAACGCTGCTGGTTTGTCCTAATGTGTATTTCATTGGTATAGCCACCAGTTACATCTACGGAAGCTACCCCTTCAATTCTCTCCAACCTAGGCTTTATTGTTTCTTCCGCTAATATTTGCAGTGAAGCTAAGTCTTCTCCATCTACCAAAGATAGTTGAATAATAGGGAAGGAATTGGGGTCTATGGTTAAAACCATTGGATCAGATGCACCCTCTGGCAAAACACCTTTGATGAGATCAACCTTCTCCCGCATATCTAAGGTAGCAAAGTTCATATCTGTCCCAAAGTTAAACTGAGCAATAACGATGGAACTACCTTGTGAAGACCTAGAAGTAACGCTTTCTATATTGCTTGCAGTAGCAATAACCCCTTCGATGGGTCTTGTAATTAAGTTTTCTATTTCATGGGGCCCTACCCCTGAATAAGAGGTGCTGACAATAGCTACTGGTATTTCCATAGCTGGGTAGAGATCTATCGGTAATCTAGTTAAGGAGATGGTTCCCAATAGTATAATAACAAGCATAATCATTGCAATCATTACAGGTCTTTTTACTGCTAATTTTGATAAATTCATAACTACTCACCCCTTACTACTTTCACCCGCTGCCCATCTGTTACATAGTGCTGACCTTTGGTAATAACCACATCTCCTTCTTCCAAGCCTTCTGTCACTTCAATATATAAGCCTGTATCTAGACCTAAAGTTACCTTTTGTTCAACTGCCTCTTCATTTCTCACTAGATAAACCACTTTCTCTTTATCTTTATCAAGTACAGCCCTGCTTCTTACTGCTAGTACATCTTGTCGCTGCTCAAAATTTAAGTGTATCGCCCCACTCATACCAGGTCTTATTTTTCCTTCGCTGTTATTTATATATACCTTCACAGTATACAGTTGTGTTCTAGCATCTGCGGTAGGACTGATATAATCAATTTTTCCTGTCATCTCTTCATCTAATGCTGCAGCTATTGTTATAGCTACTTCCCGTCCCTTATTTAGTCTATTTACCATATTTTCCGCTACATCTACTTGTAAGTAAACCCTATTTATGTCTACAATTGTTGCTACTGCCTGTGCATTACTAGCTAATTGCCCCTCCACAGCAGTTAAGCTGTTGATCATACCACTAATTGGAGCTTTTACTAATGTGTTATCAAGGTTGCTCCTTGCTTGCTCCCCAGCACTTTCTGCTTGACTTAATTGGTTCAAGGCTTGCTGATAACCTATTTCTGCCTGATACATTTGTGCTTCTGCTGTCTCTAGTGGCTTTGTAGAAGCTGCTAGCTCTGCCTGCTCCAACTGGGTTTTAGGGATAGCCCCTGCTTCATAGAGGGTTTTCATTCGTTCTAAGGTATTTAAAGCATCCTCCAGTCTTTCCTTAGTTGATTCATACTGAATTGTGGCTAACCTTATACCATTTTCTGCCTGCTCTACACCTCGCTTGGCTAATTCTATACCATGTTCTGCTTGTTCAATACTTCTTTGAATATCCTTTTGGTCTATTGTCAATAAAACCTGATCCTTGGCAACATAATCTCCCAGCTTTATGTTCAAACTAGTTATTCTTCCAGGCATTTGTGGTACCACCATCACTTCTTCATTGGCCTGCACCTTACCATTTAAAGAAACTTTATTCTCTATCGTTTCCTTTTGTATCGTCTGAATTTCTACTGGTACGTAATTTTCCTCCTGCGTAGCAAAGACCTCTTGCGGCGCACCCCTCCTGCATCCTGTAATAAAAGTAGCAACCATCACTAAAATAAGCAATAGGGTAAAAACTGACTTTTTTCTCATTTTACTTCCTCCTGCATTCTAAGTTTTATTAGACCTATTATTTTACATGAGACTGACTAGTCGGTCGACATAGGCCGTCATAAACTATCGGTCCTTCATCAATCTATCCATTCATTATAACAATTAATTATAAATAGTTGCTAAAAAAATTATTAAATGTTTCTTAAAGTTTATTACAAAGCAGTTAAAAATACCCTCTTTTATCCAAAATAGGTATCATTAGCGTTAACTTAAACCATAGTTTGTCATCCTTCGTGATTCTAAGATCCTTCGCTACCCTTAGAATGACAGTTAGAGAAAATTTTGGTAATAATTGTGTTAAGTTAACGCCTATAAAATAAGTATTTAAATTTAAAAACTGCTTCCGACAAGTCCTTAAACCCACTTATCAGAAACAGTTTTTTATAATCCTTCCAATCTCCTAAAACTACTGGTAAATTGGCTATTGTATAGATCTGCATAAAACCCATTTTTTTCTAGAAGCTGCTGGTGGGTGCCTTGTTCGATCATCTCCCCATGGTCAATAACAAGGATTAAGTCCGCTCCCCTTATCGTTGATAATCTATGGGCAATAACAAAGTTAGTTCTTCCCTCCATCAACCTAGCCATAGCCTTCTGTATCAGAACTTCTGTTCTTGTATCGACACTACTGGTAGCTTCATCAAGAATCAATATTGCTGGATTAGCAAGTATTGCCCTGGCAATCGTTAAAAGCTGTTTTTGTCCTTGGGATATGTTGGAAGCCTCCTCGTCCAGCACAGTATCATATCCTTCTGGTAATCTTCTTATAAAATAATCCGCATGGGCTGCTTTAGAAGCTGCCACAATTTCTTCTTCACTGGCACTCTGTCTTCCATAGGCTATATTTTCTCTAATAGTGCCACTAAATAACCAGGTATCCTGCAGTACCATACCAAACATGTTTCGAAGATTCCCACGTCTTAAATCTCTAATATCAGTGCCATCTATAGTAATGTTGCCACCCTTTATTTCATAAAAACGCATGAGTAAGTTGACCAGCGTGGTTTTACCCGCCCCAGTTGGTCCTACAATGGCTATGGTTTGACCTTTTTTCACCTCTATATTCATATCCTTTATTAAGATGTTATCTTCTTTATACCCAAACTGAACATGTTGAAAGCTTACTTCTCCCCTTGGAAATTCGATAATTTTAGCATCTTCTTTATCTGGAATTTCCTCCACTTCATCTAGAAGATTAAAAACTCTTTCTGCTGATGCAACAGTAGACTGAATAATATTTGTTATATTTGCTGTCTGTACAATTGGATGGGTAAACTGCCTTGCATATTGAATAAAGGCCTGAATATCGCCTATTTGAATTCTCTGTATTGCAACAAAAATACCTCCAACTACACAAATCAATACATAACCTATATTATTTACAAAGTTCAGCAAAGGCATGATGATTCCAGAGATAAATTCTGCTTTCCATCCTGCATCATAAAGTCTTTCATTAATCTCATCAAACTCATCAATCGACCTTTTTTCATGTCCAAAAACCTTCACTTCCTTATGACCAGTATACATTTCCTCTGCATGACCATTAAGTTCTCCTAAAACCGCCTGCCTTGCTGCAAATAGTCTTTGTGATTTCTTAGCTACTGCTACTGTTACAGCTGCTGAAAGAGGCAAAGTGATGATAGCAATCAAAGTCAAGACTGGACTTATGCTTAACATCATAATCGTAACACCTACTAAGGTGACAATAGCAGTAATTAACTGAGTTAAACTCTGCTGAAGTGTACTCCCTACATTGTCTAAATCATTGGTAATACGACTTAGTATCTCACCATGGGTATGAGAATCAAAATACTTCAAAGGCAAGCGAGCCAACTTAGCATTTGCATCTTTTCTCATTTTATAAACAGTTTTCTGCGCCACCCCTGCCATCATATATCCAGTAGCGAAGTTGAAAAGTGAACTTATGACGTACAGAGCAATAAGCACTAATACAATTTGCCAAATATAGTTAAAGTCTATGCCTGGAACAGGCTGTGCTCTTAGTTGATCTATGAATTCAATGTCTGCCCCTCTTTCAATTGCAGCTTCTATGTTGGTGAAATAGCTCATTCTGTTCATTAATCCTTCAGCTATTTTATTGGTGGCAGCACCCATAAATTTGGGGCTGAGGATATTAAACACTGTACTTAAAATTGCTAGAAAAAATACCATCATCAGTTTTGCTCTATGGGGCTTTAGATAACCCATAAGTCTTTTCAATGAGTTTTTAAAATCTGTAGCCTTCTCAACTGGCCTTCCCATAGCAAATCCGCTCCCTGGACCACGTCCTCCTCCCGGACCATAATTATTGGATTTTCCTTCTCCCTTCATGCTAACTCCTCCTCAGTAAGCTGGGAAGCTACAATTTCCCGATAGACATTACAGGTGCTTAACAATTCTTTATGGTTACCTATCCCGGCAATTTCTCCTTGATCTAGAACAATAATTCTATCAGCCTCCATCACCGTACTTACCCTTTGGGCAACCATAATCACTGTAGCATTTTTTATTTCTTTTTTAAGGGCTGTTCTTAGCTTGGCATCGGTTTTAAAATCAAGTGCAGAGAAGCTATCATCAAAAATATATACTTCTGCTCTCCTGATCAACGCCCTAGCTATAGAAAGCCGCTGTTTTTGTCCTCCCGAAACATTGGCACCCCCCTGTGCAATTTCTGAATCAAATCCATCTTCCATGCCGGAAATAAATTCAGATGCCTGTGCTATCTCAGCCGCCTGCTTCACCTCTTCTTCGGTTGCATCTTCTTTACCAAACTTTATATTTTCTATGATACTGCCTGTAAAAAGCAATGCTTTTTGTGGAACAAATCCGATCTTTTTCCTTAAAATCTCTTGAGGAATTTCTCTTACATCAACACCATTTATAAGTACCGCACCCTTATCAACATCATAAAACCGTGGTATAAGATTAATCAGTGTTGATTTACCTGAACCAGTACCTCCAATAATCGCTGTTACCTCCCCGGGGGTTGCGCTAAAGGTGATATTATGAATCGCAGGCTTTTCTGCACCTGGATAACTAAAACTAACATCCCTAAACTCTATATAGCCTTTTCGATCTCCTAGCTTCTTGGGGTTAACTGGATCGTTTATTTCAGGTGCCATATCCAATACTTCATTAATTCTAACAGCTGAGGCTTCTCCTCTTGGGATGAATACAAACATCATTGAAAGCATCAAGAGTGCCATCATGATTTGTATTGCATATTGAAGAAATGCCATCATATCTCCTATCTGTAAGTCACCTAAGTCGATATATCTACTTCCAAACCAAATGATTGCTACGCCAGTTAGATTCATAATTAACGTAACAATAGGCAACATACCTGCCATAATCTTATTAGCTTTGATTGTAGTGTTGGTTAAATCAAGATTCGCTTCATCAAAGCGTCTCTTTTCATCGTCAATGCGATTAAAAGCCCGTATAACCCTAATGCCCGTAAGATTTTCCCGAGAAACTAAGTTCAACTTATCTAGTTTACTTTGAATAAATTTAAACAAAGGCATCACTCTTTGTCCAACAATTGCAATAAAAACAACTAAAATTAATAATGCAATAGCAAGGATCATGGTCAGTCTCCTATTCATAGATATGGCCATGATTATTCCACCAATCCCCATCATAGGAGCACTCACCATCATTCTAAGCACCATAATTAATACTGTTTGAACCTGATTAATATCATTGGTGGTTCTAGTGATAAGAGAGGCTGTTCCTATCTTATCAAATTCATTTAAAGAGTAGCTTTGCACCCTAGAAAAAACTTTACTGCGTAGATTTCTACTGTAAGCCATAGCAACTTTTGAAGATAAAAAGCTGCTTGTAATAGCGGCAACAGCACCTCCACCAGCTATCACTAGCATGATTCCTCCCAGCCTCCATATATAATGGGTATTTCCAGGAATCATACCTTTGTTTACAATATCAGCCATCAATGTTGGTAAATATAAATCAGCAATAGACTGAATAAAAACGAGGACAAAAATTCCAACGATGGCAGTCCCAAATGGTTTCAAATATTTTAATAGCTTAATCATTATTTATCTGATCTCCTATCAGTTTAAGTGTTCATCATTGTACTTTCATACTTCAAATCTGTACCCTACACCCCAAATTGTTTCGATATATTGGGGATTTGAGGGATCTACTTCTATT